>JANMYC010001274.1:0-5558 GCA_031381715.1 Saprospiraceae bacterium | reverse complement strand
TTGTTAGAATAAGCATCTTTTAAGGCGAATATTAGAATATTTAACGCAAAAGATGCCTGCCCGACTCATCATTCAGGCGGGGTTTTTATAACGGCAAAAGAATAGGTTAAAATGTAAATTTATTTATTTTTCATTCCTTAGATTAAACAATTTAAAAGTATGATACAAAAAAATCTCTTGGTTTGGATTTTCGCATTATCGCTTTTTTCAGCAAATGGTCAACAAAACCCTTTTGTAGGTTCGGAAAAAATGGTGTCCAAAAATTATGACTTCACAAATTTTGATAAGATTTCAATTTTAGATTTAGACGGTGTGACCGAAATTGAAGTGGGTAAGCCATTTTCGGTTGAGACAAAAATTAAAGATAAATACACGTCCATTTTAGAAGTTACTGAAATGAACGGGGAGTTGACCATTGTTTTTAAATACACCAAAGACAATAATAAATACATTGAAAACCCGAATATTAAAGTTAAAATAACTTGTCCGAGTTTAGCTAACTTGTATAAAAGGGGAAACAGCAATGTTTCGGTTTCTATTTCTAATAAATCCGCATTTACCGTGATAAATGAGGGCAACGGTTCAGCGATTCTTAAAGGTTTTGTGAAACAATTGAGCTTAAAAAATGATGGAAATGGAAAGATTGATGCAAAAAAGCTCTTAGCTGATACAGTATTTGTAAATTCATTTGGCAACGGAGATGTAATCGTTAATGCGAAAGACGAACTGAAAGGTGAAAGAAACGGTAATGGGAAAATTATACAAAATGGAAAAGCTGTAATGATGGATAAAAGGTAGTGAAGAGGGAGTAAAACTTTGAAAATACTGAGGGGGTAAGTAGGCGTAAAGAAATAATCGCTGCTATCGTCGGGCTGAAAAATATACAAAGTGCGTAGCAAAGCGAAGTATTTTGTATATTTTTTAGAGCCGACTTAGAAAGATAGCAGCGTTTATTTTAGCCCAACTACTTATCACCAATAAAAACATCTCAATCTATTTCGAAATATTTCTTTCAATACTCTTGAAATGACCTTATTTTTAACCTTTAAAAACCATCTATTTTATCATAAAAAAGAAAATAATCTATGCCTAAATTTTGCTTTGTACTCATTATCGCTTCGTTCAGTTTATCCATGTCGTTTGCTCAAAAGCTCAAAAGAATCGATGGCTCCAAAATCAGCGTGGATAGCCTCAATGCCAAAATCGAATACTTGATGAAGGCCGCCCAAGTGTCGGGCGTGGCGGTGTCTGTTTTTAATGATAACAAACCCGTTTTCAGTAAGACTTATGGGTTGGCAGATGTTCAGAAGAATATCCCCTTTCAATCGTCATCCGTTATGTATGCGTGTTCGTTTGCAAAAACGGTTTTTGCTTATATTGCCATGCAATTTGTAGAAGAAAAGGTGATTGATTTGGATAAACCGCTCGTTGAATATCTTAATAAGCCTTTACCCGATTATAAAATCAACGGGAAAAGAAGGGGCTATCATGACCTCAAAGATGACGACCGTTATAAAAAAATCACGGCTCGCATGTGCCTAACGCACACGACAGGGTTTCCGAATTGGCGTTGGTTTGAACCTGATAAAAAATTGAAATTCAAATTTGACCCCGGCACTCGCTACAGTTACTCAGGTGAAGGCTTGTATCTACTTCAATTTGTTATTGAGCAAGTGACAGGGAAAGATTATGAAACCATTTCGCAAGAACGAGTTTTCAAACCATTGGCTATGACCCAAACGAGCCAAGTTTGGCAAAGCCGTTTCGATACCGCCATTTGTTATGGACACGATGCGAAAGGCGAACCTCAAGAGTTGATGAAATGGAAAGAAGCCAGTGCAGGCGGTTCGATGAGTACAACGTTGGAGGATTTTACAAAATTTTTCACCGCTTTGATAAACCGGAAAGGGTTGTCAAAAAAGAGTTTTCAAGACATGACCAATACCCAAATTCGCATTAGGTCGAGAAGCCAGTTCGGACCATTGGCAAAAGTGGATAGCACCGACAATGACAATATTGAATTGGGCTATGGTCTGGGCATTGGCGTTTTTAAAACACCTTATGGCAGAGCCTTTTTTAAAGAAGGACACGATGAGGGTTGGGGACATTATTCTATTTGTTTTCCCGATAAAAAAATTGCTATTATCATCATGACCAATAACGACAACGGCGAGAGTATTTTTAAAGAATTGCTCGCTTATGCTATTGGCGATACTTTTACCCCGTGGCGTTGGGAGAATTATATTCCTTATGACCAAAAGTAGAGGAATTGCGGGAATACTGAGGGGTCAGCTTATATATGCCGCCGAAAACTTATTCATTTCTTCAATTAAGGGCATAGCCAAGTGTCCTTTTGGCGTGAGGGAATATTCTACTCGAGGCGGAACTTCTCCGAAATTGGTTCTTGTTACCAAATTGCTGTCCACCAGAAATTTTAACTCTTGAATCAGCATTTTTTCGCTTATTCCAGGAATTTGCTTACGCAACTCCGATAACCGCAACGGGTTGCTTCTCAATTGATAAACAATCAGCAACTTCCATTTTCCACCTAATAGCTCTAAGCAGGTGCGAATGGGGCACTTTGAAGTGATTTTAATTTCTTTATTATTCATACTAACTAAAAGGTATGTATATGCTTTTTATTCAGTGCAGCAAAAGTAAACTAATTTTGCAACACAATTAAAAAAGTTAAAAAAATGAAGAAAATTGCCTTATTTGGAGCATCTGGACAAACTGGACAAGCACTTTTAAACAAAGCATTAGCCAATGGCTATACTGTAAGAGCGTTGGTACGTTCGCCCGAAAAAATCAGCCAACAGTCAAAACATTTAACCGTTATTCAAGGAGACGTTTTGAATAAGCAAGATGTCGCAAAGGTAGTGGAAGGCTGCGATTTAGTAATCAGTTTGTTCGGGCACGTAAAAGGTTCTCCCGAATGGTTGCAGACCAACGGAACAAAAAATATTATTGCTGCCATGCAAGCCCAAAAAATCAAAAAAATCATATCTCTCTCGGGCGGCGGTTTGCCTTTTCCTGAAAAAGACCAGCCAAAGTTTGTTGATAAAATGATTAGAACGATTATGAAAATAGTCGTTCCTAAAATTCTTAATGATGCCATAGAACATCATAAAGTGCTACAAAATAGTGGATTAGATTGGATAATTGTGCGTGGGCCGCGCCTCAACAATGAAACAGCTAAAGGTACGTATAAGGTAGGTTGGGTTGGGGTTAATGCGAGTACGAAAATTTCTCGCTCCGATTTGGCAGATTTTATCGTTACTCAAATAGATGATAATACGTTTATCAGACAAATGCCCTTCATCAGTGAGTAGTGCCGTTTGATTTATCATTTCGTTGATTTGGAACCGTTACTTTCTCAAGATATGTTAAATGAGGATTTAAGATTTAAAAGAGGAAGTATCACAAACGCTTGATTATCAAAGAGATAGACAAGCGTTTTGGCGTTAAAAAGAGTAAAATACTGAGGGGTACTCTACTAATTACGGAAGACATATCGGTAATGCGTGGAGATATTTTTTTCATTCAAGTTGATAGAAAAAAAGCCATTTATACTAAAAATAATAATCTCAACAGCTTCTTAGTAAAATAATCTCTCTAAAATAGATAATTTGACGCATCCATTAATTTTGAATAGGCGTACATTTGGGCATTATTTAAACCAATTCAACTTATCAATGATAGATAAATTAATTACTGAAATAAAATCAATTGCTGATTTTTCACCTGCTGATGTTGACCTTTTTATGGATTCATTTGAAGAAGTGTTTGTTCCAAAAGGCAATGATTTTTTGCGAGAAGGACAAATAAGTAGGTATATTGGCTACATCAAAAGTGGTTTGATGATGCACTACAAAATCAAAGATGGTATTGAAATACCCGCTGATTTTACCATCGAAAATGAGTGGATAGCGTATCTAAAAAGTTTTACGGCAGGTATAGCTTCCGAAATGTCAATCAAGGCACTTGAAGACACGCATCTGCTTACGCTCTCCAATACAAGTATGAGAGACCTGTTCGAGAAGCAACCCAAATTCATGGCACTCCGAAGCCATTACACCGAGCTATCGTTTATCCGCAATACGGAACACACATCTAATTTGGCGTCCCTCAATGCCAAAGACCGCTATTATAAGTTCATGGAAGCCCGTCCCGAATTGATAAATCGTGTGCCACAGTACCATATTGCGGCTTATTTGGGCATCAAACCGCAGTCGTTGAGTAGATTAAGGAAGTGAAAAACATTAGTTAACAAATGTGAACGGATAGGTTTTTCTCTTGCTAGAACTTTGCGTCATTCTTTTACAATAAAAAAATAGAAAGTAAAATCATGACAATTAAAAATCAAAATTCAATGAGAGGATTACTCATCGTTGCCGCATTTTTGGCGACTGTCACGCTACAAGCACAGGATTGGAAGACAGAGAAAAAAGTCAATATCGTGTTTGGTTTGACGCAGCCGCTACTCGTTTCGGGGTTCAACATCGAGGGCAATTACATCCACAATCGCTTCATTTTCGACTATTCGCACGGCGTTTCGCTCGATTTTTCGGGCAGTTCAGCAACGCCTGACTTGAAAAGACAAGGCGTTGCTGTGCATATGCCTTGGACAACGGGCTTTGGCGTCGGTTATCGCCTTAAAGAATGGTTAAACGTGCGGTTTGAACCTAAATGGCACCGATTTGAGTTCTATTACGACGGTGAAACGCAAACCCAAGCGAACCAAATCACATCATTCAATATTGTGAGTTTGGGCGTCGGCTTGTACGGTCATTACCAACCGTTTAAAAACCAAACGTCTTTTCTGAAAGGCATTATGATTGCGCCAAGTATTCGGTTTTGGCCCACCGTATCGTCAACGTTAAAAGAAGATTTGTTTACTTATAGCAACAAAGTAACCAAAGCAAAAGAGGAGATTAAAACCCTCGGATCGGGCATTGGTTTTACGCCTTTTGTCTTCAATATCAGTGTGGGGTATTCTTTTGGGCTTAAAAAAAAGGAGTGAAAACGCTGAAATAGGGAGGGGTCTTTAAAACCCACAAACGCTTGATTATCAAAGAGATAGTCAAGCATTTGTGGGTTTGTCGCCTCTTTTTTTTAAACGTATAGACTCTATGCAAGAAACATAAACCCTTTGTAAACAAACATAGACTCTTTACGAGAAGCATAGAACCTTTGTAAACAAACATAGACTCTATGCAAGAAACATAAACCCTTTGCAAACAAACATTGACTCTTTGCGAGAAGCATAGAACCTTTGTAAACAAATATTGACTCTTTGCGAGAAGCATAGAACCTTTGTAAACAAACATTGACCCTTTGCGAGAAGCATAGAACCTTTGTAAACAAACATTGACTCTTTGTAAAAAGCGTTGCTGTTGTTTATTGTTTTTTCATTCCTTAGTAGTCCTTCACATTAATACTGTCGGGTTTAAATTTTAGAAAAATTTTAAATCTTCCTAAGATTCTGGCAAATTCTGCGCTGTGAACATTTGGAAAGTTTTAAACTTTCCAAATGTTGTACACGACAGCATTAATGT
>JANMYC010000316.1:0-1576 GCA_031381715.1 Saprospiraceae bacterium | reverse complement strand
CACACGCGATGTATCAGGAGAAGGAGTGCAACAAGGTTTGTTAAAAATGTTGGAAGGTACGGATGTACAAGTCCCACCGCAAGGCGGACGCAAGCATCCCGAACAAAAGCTGATTACTGTCAATACGAATAATATTTTATTTATATGTGGTGGTGCTTTTGATGGTATTGAAAAAGTGATTGCCCGTCGTATGAATACGCAAGTAATAGGTTTTAATGGCGATATGAAAGCTCAAATTGATAGAGAAAACATGTTGCAATACATCACACCACAAGATGTTAAAAGCTTTGGTTTGATACCTGAGTTGGTGGGTAGGTTACCGGTATTGGCGCATCTCGACCCCCTCAGTATAGAGACACTTGTGAGCATTTTAACTGTTCCGAAGAACTCTCTTGTGAAACAATATCAGAAATTATTTGATATGGAGGGCGTAAAATTAACTTTTACACCGAATGCCATTGAGTTCATAGCTCAAACAGCTTTGGAATATAATCTTGGAGCTCGTGGCTTGCGTTCAATCTGTGAAGCCATCATGACGGATCTGATGTTTGAAATTCCTTCTTTTGAAGACATCAAAGAGTTTGAAGTGACAAGAACGTATGCCCGTGAAAAATTGGGCAAATCGAAATTGATAAAGTTGAAAGCCGCTTAATTTAGTTGTTGGTTATTGGTTATTAGTTGTTGGGTGAAACCGAATTTTGGTAAACCACGTTCGTAATAACCAATAACCAATAATCAATAACTAACAACCAATAACTAACAACCAATAACTAACAACCAATAACCTTCTTTTTAAACTGCAAAGGATTCTCTCCCACCACTTTTTTAAAAGTCCGATTGAAATAGGAAAGGCTTTCAAAACCACATTCGTAGCACGTTTCAGTGACGTTTTTATCCAATATGAGTAGTTTTTTAGCTTGGTCAATGCGGTATTGATTCAAGAATTCTGTGAAAGTCATCAAAGTCATTTTTTTGAAATATCGACAGAAGGCAGCATTGGATAAATGCGTTAGCTCAGCCATTTGTGAAATATCGATTTTTTCCTGATAATGGTCTTCTATGTAGCGGTGCACACTTTTGAGGCGTTGCTGTTCTTTTAAATTATAATGCTGTTCAATGGGTTTTGAATTGAGTAAAACATACTCATTTGAAGTCGCTAAGTATTGAAATATGCTTAAAATCTCCATAAATTGCTCAAAACGAGTGAGTTTTACGAGATTAATCAAGCGTTGACCAATTATTTCTTTTGTATTTTCATTAAAACATATCCCATTGCGGGCTTTTAAAAAGAGCGATTGAATATCCGACAACTCGGGGAAATTTTTAAAACTGGTCTCTAAAAAATCCTCTTTTACGTGCACCACTATTTTTTCATAAGGCGTTTTAATGCCATAATCGAAATTTAAATGTGGAATGTGAGGCCCTATTAAAACCAAATCACTGCCCTCAAACCGACTAATATGTTCTCCCACATGTCGCGTGCCGTCCGCACCCGTGATGAATACAATTTCATATTCGGGATGAAAATGCCAATAGAAAAAATCGTGCAAACGAGGTGTCAGAATGCGAAATGAGC
>JANMYC010001259.1:0-2904 GCA_031381715.1 Saprospiraceae bacterium | reverse complement strand
AAGCCCACGCGTGGTGAAAACAAAGGCGTTTGTTTAGGAAATTTCAATGAATTGAGCTTGATAGCAGTGCCATCTTTATCATAATATTGGATAGAAGGGTCATAAGCACCATTTCTATCAATACTCTCCTGCATTTTCTTTTCTGTATTAAAATATAATGGCATATCAATGCGCAAACCTGCCGTCAAAGTCAATTTTTTATTAATCGCAATTTCATCCTGACCATAAACAGCTGCTTGGCCTAAAGTAGTCTGAGCCAAAGCCCAACCACCGAATACGCCCGAGGCTTTTTGGTTTTTTTCAAACGTTGCTCGTGCGCCTGCCACTTCAGCATCCAAACCACCACTGTTCACAAATCTCACGAATGTGTCCATTGCTACATCTGGGAAAAAAACGCGCGCGCCATATCCCGTCAAGTTGAATGAGTTATCAAACGAAAAACGCTCCAAACTCGCACCAACGGTAACTGTGTGTTTACCCAAATACAAGTTTAAATTATCGTTAAATTGAAAAACTTTTTGGTTCAAACGATTAGAAACAGAAAAAGGCTCATGTCCCGCTACAATATAGCGTGTACCATTCTTACCAATATTGATAACTGGGAATGGCTGAGAGAAAGGGTCACGTGAATCAACAAAAGAAGTATAACCCACTTGAACTTTATTAGAAGCCTTATTACCAAAAGCAGATTTCAATTCAACTATACCAGAGTATATTTTATTGTTGATGCGATAACCAGCATTTTGAAACTGTAAAGTGATTGCATCTGGTCCTCTACGACCAATAGCCGAAGGGTTAGCCGGCTTATCCTTGAAGGCATCCAAAGTATTGAAAGTAACCGATAACTTGTTATTATCATTGATGTTTAAATCAAATTTCAATAGCGCTTTGTAGCTGTTGGTATTGTGCTTGTAATTTTCGTACAAGCCAGAATCGTAGCCATATTTACTTTTTAAAACCGCACTAACAGCCTCCATATCAGAAGCCAAAACGCGGCTTACATTGGCACCAGCCGTTCCTCTATTGGCTAAGAAAAAAGAACCGAAATCACTCAATTTACTTTGTTCGTAATTCGCAAAAAAGAACAATTTATTTTTGATAATGGGTCCGCCGAGGCTTGCTCCAAATTGGGTTTGGCTCAAATCTCCGCGATTCACTTCCGTGCCGTCCACTTTGCTGCCAATCATGTTTTTATTACGGAAAAAACCAAAAGCCGTACCTTTAAATGTGTTCGTACCAGATTTTGTCACCGCATTCACACTCGCACCCGTGAAACCCGCCTGAGTTACATCATAAGGAGCAATTGCCACGTTGATTTGCTCAAGTGCATCGAGTGAAATGGGTTGTGCATCCGCTTGACCACCTGGTGTAGATGCATCCAGACCGAATGGATTATTAAAAATAGTACCATCCACGGAGAAGTTATTGAATTGGTCGTTGCGTCCCGCAAACGAACCCCCTTCCGATGCCATTGGATTTAAACGCGTAAAATCCGCTTGCGAGCGACTGATTGTCGGTAAAGCCGCCAAAGTTTGGGCATTGATAGACGTTTCCGCACCTGTGCGGTCGGCACCCATAATATCATTGCGTTTGCTCGTCACCGTTACTGCGTCCAATTGTGAGGAAGTAGAAACAAGCGTGATTTTTAAATTGGTCTTTTGATTCAAATTCAAACTTACATCGTTTTGTTCTAAATCTTTAAAACCAATAAAAGTCACTTTAATCGTGTAAGGCCCACCAACGCGCATATTAGGAATGGTAAATAAACCATCCTCGCGGGTAATGACACCATAACGGGTTCCCGAAGGCACGTGCGTAGCGACAACCGCAGCGCCAATAAGTGTTTCGCCCTTTTCATCAGAAACTACACCGTTTAGGGTAGCAGTCGTGACTTGTGACCATGCAGTGACACTGACAAGCATGGACATCCATAAACAAATTGAGATTTGGTAAAATTGTTTCATCATTGTTAGACACAAATTTTAGTTAAAATGATAGTTTTTTCATGTAATTCTAAAAAAAGCTAATATCTGTAAAGCATAGCCGCTTCACATTTTCTTTGAAAATGGGATTTTGTAAACTTAAAAATTATTTGCGTGACATTTTGATAGAAAGGAAACATTACCCCCTCAGTATAAAAGGGAATTTTAGCCTTGTAATGGCTTAAAAAATAATAAAGATATAACTGGGTGTAAGAGAGAGTAAACGCTTTTTCAATTTTATGGTCGATTTTTAGTAAAAAAGCCCATAAAATGCATCATTTTACGCTATCTGCCACAAAAGTAAAAACTACATTCAGATTGGTGGGTATAAAAAGGCCGTTAATTTTTCTTTTAAAAGTATTAATTTTTATAGTATTTAACTTTAAGTTAATATTGGCTTAACTTTTGGTTCAGATTGCATGGCTTTCTTTGTGGTATAATTAAAGAGAAAATATCAATTCAGATATAAAGATATTGCAAGTAACTGCGAAATATAGGACACATTGTCGCTGAAGTAGAGTTCACTTGCAAACGATTATTACGAGTAGGTTTTATTAATAACTTTCGGGTGAACTTTAGCTTTTAGCTGAGTTCACCCGATTGTTTTTTATAGAGTTCAAAACATACTCTAAAAAAAGCCCCGCGGATGCAGAGCTTTCATTAATTTTTCATCTAATATTGAATAGGGTTAATCCTCCTTTTTTTTACCGATATACAGACTGTAATACCACAAACCGAAATATGCACGGCGCACTTCGTATTTTACCGTTTCAAAATTTTCCTGTAAAAAAGGAATAATATGCCCGTCCATGCGTACGTGATTTTTACCCATCCACTTTTTAAAAAGACGAGAAGGTGAATTGTGAAAATCCACAACAGCAATCAATCCGTTTTCTACCAAATCGTCTTTGGCTTGTAAAAC
>JANMYC010001247.1:0-3899 GCA_031381715.1 Saprospiraceae bacterium | reverse complement strand
AACAATCGGATGACTTGTCTTGCGGTCATAGGACGGTATTTTTAATTTTTTTAAATTAAATTTTAAATTTGCCATTGTTATTATTTTTGTTGAATGATTATTGATTTTAAGCAAAGGTAACATAAACGCTACCTAAAAAGCAAATTTAAAAGTAACTTTTTTGCTACTTTTTAAAAATTATTTTATATCGAAGTTCTTTTTGACAATATTGGTGAGTTTTATCAGTTCATTTTTATCTAATGAACTGAGTTTTTTAATGATAATTGTCTCTGAAATGGTAGCTATTTCATTACAGCGGACTTCGCAAGCGATGGGTGTTGGTGCAGTTAAATATTGATTATCCAATAAAAAACTATGGGTATCCGCCTTTAGAACAGGTGTGACTTTAGCAACAATATAAGCACCTACCTTTGAGCGAGCGTTGCCAATAATAATAGCAGGACGTTTTTTAGAACTTGAAAAATCATCAAAAGGTTAGGGGAAGAGTATTAAGTCTCCTTGTTTGTAGTTGATCATAGTATGTTTTATTGTTTTTAAAGTTTATCCCAAACAGTTTCAGCTTCATTATTCCAATCTTCCGCAAAAACAGGTTCAGATATTTGTGAAAAAGCTTTTTCGTCAATATCTTTCCAATCCCAAATTATGTCAGAATCGTCTAAATCATTTTTTTCAGTTTCTTTCACGATAAAGGGAATTTTCAGTTTTTGTAAAACTGAAATAACTCTTTCAATTTTAGAATTGTCATTAAAAGAAATAACGATTGATTTCATATCTTTACTTTTATTAAACAAATTTATGGATTTCTCAATAAAATACCAAGTTAAACAACAACAATGAAAAAATACATTCTCTCGATTGACCAAGGTACGACAAGCTCGCGTGCGATTGTTTTTGATAAAAAAGGCAATATTATAGCTGTTTCACAACAGGAATTTACCCAATTTTTCCCGAAACCAGGCTGGGTGGAGCATGATGCGAATGAAATATGGCAAAGCGTTCAAAACGTGGTGCGCAATGTTTTAAGAGAAGTCAATCCTAAGGACATTGCTGCCATTGGCATCACCAATCAGCGTGAAACAACGGTAGTTTGGGATAAAAATACGGGTCAACCAATTTATAACGCTATCGTGTGGCAAAGCCGCCAAACAATGGATATTTGCGATGATTTGAAATCTAAAGGACTTGACCCCTCAGTAAGAGCGAAAACGGGGCTTCTAATTGATGCTTATTTTTCAGGTACTAAAGTAAAATGGATTCTTGATAATGTGGAAGGCGCAAGAGCTAAAGCAGACGCAGGTGATTTGTTATTTGGCACAATTGATACATGGATTCTATGGAACCTGACCGAAGAAAAGGCTCATATTACGGATTATACTAATGCTTCCCGCACGATGTTGTATAATATTCACGATTTGAAATGGGATGCTGAATTGTGTGCAGCATTGACCGTTCCGGCTTCAATGCTACCGACAGTGATGGATAGCTCGGCTGTGTATGGACATGCCAAAACGGATATTATGGGCTTGGAAGGTATTCCAGTTTCGGGCATTGCGGGCGATCAGCAAGCTGCTTTGTACGGTCAGGCGTGTTTCACGGATGGCATGGCTAAAAATACCTATGGCACGGGCTGTTTTATGTTGATGAATACAGGTGAAAAAGCCGTCCAATCCCCTAATGGATTGCTTACGACCATCGCTTGGGGTATTGGTGGCAAGGTGACTTATGCGCTCGAAGGCTCTATTTTCGTGGCAGGCTCTGCAGTGCAATGGTTGCGCGATGCAGTCGAACTCGTGAAAGATGCCGCTGATACTGAGGGGTATGCTAAAAGTATTGCTGACAACGGAGGCGTGTATGTAGTGCCCGCATTCGTCGGCTTAGGTACGCCTTATTGGGATTCGGAAGTGCGTGGAGCAATTTTTGGTTTATCGCGGGGTTCAGGTAAAGCGCAATTGATACGTGCCACTTTGGAGAGTATTGCTTACCAAACCAAGGACGTTTTAAGCGTTATGGAAAAGGATTCGGGCATCAAATTAAAAGCCTTGCGTGTGGATGGTGGTGCGGTGAAAAACAATTTTATGATGCAATTTCAAAGCGATATTTTAGGCACAAAAGTGGAACGTCCTGTTATTCAAGAAACGACTGCTTTGGGTGCAGCTTATTTGGCAGGTTTGGCAGTTGGTTTTTGGAAAGATGAAAAAGATATTTCAACCAATTGGCAGCTCGAACAAGATTTTAAACCTAAAATGAAAAAAGCAGATTCGGCTAAATTGTATAAAGGTTGGAAATTAGCGGTGAAGGCGGCGAAAGTGTTTAAACCGTAAAAAAACAAAGGCTACCTTTTCTGTACTGAATGGTAGCCTTTTAAATTTATGTGGATGCAAAATCTTCCATAGATTCTCGCACGTAAGGCGGTTGAAAACCAATAACAATATCACTTTTTGGAATACCCCGTTCAGTGAGTCGGTTGGCAATTCTTAAATCTGTACCATCATGTTGTAACCAAACACGTCCATTGAGTTTTACATCTATGTGGATAAAAGTAGCATAAAACCAGTTGTTGGTACCAGTTTCCCAACCTACACCGAAATATAAATAATGTCCGTGTTCATCATCCGTAATTAATTGGTTTTCAATGCCATCTTCTATTTCTGGAGACATGGCAACTACTTCTTCAACTATTTTACGAACAATTTTTTTATATTTTTCTATTTTATCCATTGCTCTATTGTAATATCTTTTTCGTTATAAATAACCATTTTTACATTAAACTCTTGGGCTGTTTCCACAAAAAAAGCGTCATCGAAAAAGCGTTTATAGAAGCCTTCGGGCACTGCTAAAAAAAGAACTCTGTCTGGCTCTTTAAATTTTAAGGCTCTCCAATACAACAAAAATTGCCCTAAAGCATCTTCAAAATCATCTAAATCAGAGTGCCCAACGAAACTTTTGATCTCGACAGCTATTTTTTTACCTTGCTTTTCGGCGGCAATAATTTCTTTTTCCGCGCCTAAATCTATATACCCTCTTCTTCTTCCTAATTTAATCTCCTAGGGGTCGTGGGTAATTGTCCAACCATCATTTTCTAAGGCAGTTCTAACGTGTTGATGATATTTATCTTTTGCCATAAACTTTTAACAAATTTAACTTGTCTCTTACAAAAATACAGGATTAAGACCCTTTAAACAAGATATTTTTAAGTTTTTATGTTATTCTAAATTATATCCATTTTTTTCATTAAAAAAGCGGCACTCATTTGTTGGCAAACGCCCTCTTGCAGCTTATAATCAAAGTGTAAAACATCATCCGTAATAGTTGCCTCAAAACATTGATTGCTGAGATAATTGGGGTATTCTGCTTTCATATCGCCGATAACGAGGTCGTGGGTGGCGATAATTCCAACGGCATTTTTAGCAATTAGGCGATGAATCAAGCCTTGTGTGCCAGCTCTTTTATCATTGGAGTTTGTACCCCTCAGTATTTCATCTAAAATGATGAATGTTTTATGCGGTTTGTCGAGTGTTTCAATGATGCTTTTTAAACGTTTTAATTCGGCAAAAAAGAGGGATTCGCTGTTTTGCAACGAATCATCAATGCGCATACTCACGCAGACATCAAAAGGGTAAGTTTCAAACCGTTCCGCACATACTGGCGAACCAATACGGGTCAATATCAAATTCACGCCCAAAGTCCTTAAAAAAGTACTTTTACCTGACATATTTGAACCCGTTAGGACTATAAACTTCGTTTTATCAAAGCTGACATCGTTGCAAATGCGTTTTTCACGTCGAATTAAGGGATGTCCCACTTCTTTTAAAACCATTTTGGCTTCGTTCGTGATTTCAGGAAAGATGAAATCAGGATTATTATATGCGAAATTAGCAATACTCGACAAAGCCTCAAAA
>JANMYC010001241.1:0-2122 GCA_031381715.1 Saprospiraceae bacterium | reverse complement strand
GCATTACAAATTTATAGTTTTGAATATTAGCACCGTCTATTGTCTAAAATCTGAAAGTCTGTTGTCTTAGAAAAATCACTTCCATTCTGCTGCCCGCTTTTGTCCACGCATTTCCTCGAATTTTACTGAGGGGTCTTTCTCGTCGCTGTTCACAAAATGGTTAAAACGTTTTCTAATTTCGGGCGTTTCAATGGCGTGTTTCCACTCGCAATGGTATGTGCCTACAAATGTTTCCATTTCTGCTTCCCATTCTGCAGCCATACCCAATGAATCATGAATGACCACTTCACGGAGATAATCCATGCCACCTTCCAATTTTGAAAGCCAGACGCTTGTGCGGGTGAGTGGTTCAGCCGTTTTGATGTAAAACATCAGGAAGCGATCAATATAGCGGAGGCAGGTGGTTTCATCGAGGTCGGATGCAAGCAGTTTGGCGTGTTCAGGTTTTGAGCCGCCGTTGCCACACACAAATAAATTCCACCCTTTTTCAGTAGCAATTAAGCCAAAATCTTTCGAATTGGCTTCTGCACATTCACGAATGCAGCCCGAAACGGCAGATTTTAACTTATGCGGTGAGCGCAGACCTTTGTAACGGTTTTCTATTTCAACGGCAAACGTCACCGCATCATGCAATCCGAAGCGACACCATGTAGAACCGACGCAGCTTTTTACCGTCCTTAATGATTTACCATACGCATGACCGCTTTCAAAACCTGCTTCAATGAGTGCTTCCCAAATAGCCGGCAAATCACCGACGTGCGCGCCGAACATGTCTATGCGCTGACCGCCCGTGATTTTGGTGTAAAGACCATATTTTTGAGCGACTTGACCAATGACAATGAGCTTTTCGGGGGTAATTTCACCGCCTGGGATGCGTGGAACGACTGAATATGTACCGCCTTTTTGGATATTTGCCAAAAAACGATCGTTTGAGTCTTGAATAGTTGCCTGTTTTTGAATGGGTTCATTCCATAAACTTGCTAAAATGGAAGCCAGAGCGGGCTTACAGGTTTCGCAACCATGACCTTTTCCTAAAGTATCAAGAGCTGCGTCAAAAGACTTGATATTTTTTATTTTGACCAAATTAAAAAGTTCTTGACGGGTATAGTCAAAATGTTCACAAATAATATTGCGCACCACACGCCCCATTTGTTTCATGGAATAACTTATAAGGTCTTTTACCATTGGCACACAACCGCCGCAACCAGTACCCGCTTTCGTACATTTTTTAATACCATCGAGCGTAAATATTTCATTATCAGTCACTTGTGAGCAAATATCGCCTTTTGAAACGGCTTCGCATGAGCATATCAGAGCTTCATCTGGTAGGCTCGAAACGCCTAAGCCACCGCCGCCTTCAGCACCACCCCTTGCCCCTAAAATCAAATCTTCAGGATTGGGTGGCAATACAATTTTATTATTTACAGCTTGCTGTAAAACGCCAAATTGTTGTGCATCACCGACCATTACACCGCCTACAAGGTATTTGCCGTCAGCCGAAATATTGATGCGTTTATAAATGCCTTTTGCTTGATCTTTTAAAACAACTGAACGACAGCCTTTATCGTCGCAGCCGCCGATGTGCGGATTGCCTGCAAATGGATCGCCGAAGCTGGCTACGTCCACACCAATTAATTTAAGTTTGGTGGACATATCAAATCCTTTGAAAGACTTGTCGCCACCAGTCAAGATGGTTGCTACCACGTCTGCCATTTCGTAGCCCGGAGCTACCAAACCGTATATCATTCCGTTCGCCAAAGCACATTCACCGATGGCGAATACTGAGGGGTCGGTGGTTTGTAGTTTTTCATTCACGACAATGCCCCCGCGCACACCTACCTCAAGACCCGAAACCCGCGCCAACTCATCACGCGGCTTGATACCCGCTGAAATGACGAGCATATCGACATCGAGTTTGGTTTCGTCCGCAAACTGGAGTCCAGTTATTTTACCGTTACCAACTATTTTTTCAGTGGATTTTTGGAGATGTATTTTAAGTCCTAAGTTTTCCAACTGACTTTGTAACACTTGGGAACCGCCGAGGTCAATTTGGCGAGGCATCAAGCGAGACGCAAACTCGATGACGTGCGTTTCTTCAACGCCTAAATCCAACAAGGCTTTG
>JANMYC010000307.1:0-2340 GCA_031381715.1 Saprospiraceae bacterium | reverse complement strand
AATAATGGCGTTATTGGCTTCCTCTGGATTATCAAAAGGAATTCCTTTTAAAGATGAGGTTCGCCCTGCCAATAGTCCTTCTTTCGCCTTTTCAATCAATACCAAAAGAGACGTTTCCGTTTCAAGACAACCGTGTTTGCCACAACTACATAATTTATTATTCGTAAAAACGGGAATATGACTGAATTCGCCCGCAAATCCAATATCACCTCTATACAACTCGTCGTTTAATATCAATCCTAAACCTACACCCCAGCCCATATTGATAACCATCACATTTTTCTTGTCCACTGCCCCACCAAATCGCAATTCGGCTAAAGCTATCGAACTTGAATCATTATCTATGAAAACGGGCAAGCCCACCGCATTGGAAATATTTTCAATAATACTGTTTCCTGAGGTTTGGAGAAAAGAGTAATTAACCCCTTTTTTAACGTCAATAAAGCCAGGCATGGCTATTCCGATGCCCGAAATTTTATCTTTATCAACGGGCAAACGGGCAATAAATCCTTCAATATTTTCGGTCAGAATGGCGAGTGCCTCAGGGTTTTTAGTGAGTGGAAGATCAAACTTTTCAACTTCGCCCACATAATTATTCTGCATATCCATCAAGGCAATGCGGGTAATAAGTTGATCCATCGATACCGAAACAATGTAATAAATATCTGGTTTTATCGAGTACATTAAAGGTCTTCTTCCGCCAGTTGAGGGTGCAAGCCCCGTTTCTATGACCTTACCCTCATCAATCATCTCATTAATCAATTTTGTAATCAGAGGAAGGCTTTTATCCATCACATCGCACAGGTCAGCACAAGACATTGATTGGGCAAAGTAGAAATGTTTGATAATACTTCTTTTGTATGATTCTTTCTTATCTGCCATATTTTTTGGATTAAATACATTTTTAAAAACAGACCGAACTTAAATAAACCGCTCACACACTATTCTCAAAATCTTATAGAAATGGTGAATTTACCAATTTAAATTTTATTTGGTTAGGTTATTCGTTAAGAGCTAAGTCTATTCTTCGCTCGGTCTGAAAATTGATAACTAAATAACAAGAATTAGCAAATATAAAAAGTTTTATTATTTTTTTATAAAAGTCGGTTCTCTTTATTTATAAAATAAAAAATATGTTTTGCTGTTCAACTTAATTTTTCGGAATTCCCCACTTATTTCGTATTTTTCCAAATAAAAACAGGGAAAGTATATTTTTTCTCCACTTTTCATACTCTCAATTTTTTATTAAAACTGGACAATTATGAGTACAATCGCAACCATTTTAATAGCATTTATAGCCTTAGAACACATTTACATACTATACATGGAAATGTTCGCTTGGACAACATTGGGTAAAAAGACTTTCCGAAGCCTTGACCCGTCCCTTTTTGAACCCACCAAAACGCTCGCGGCTAATCAGGGGCTTTATAACGGTTTTTTATCAGCGGGCTTGATTTGGTCGCTCTTCATTTCTGACTCGGAGTGGCACCTAAATGTGGCATTATTTTTCCTTTTATGCGTAGCTGTTGCCGGCATTTATGGTGCTATGACGGCAGGAAAACGCATTTTCTACGTGCAAGCTATGCCCGCTTTGATTGCTGCGGCAGTAGTGGCTTATTTAAAATTTGGCTAAAACTTGTTGTAAAACGCCCTAAAAATGCCCTCCCAAGTGTTCAATACTGAGGGGGTATTCACTCAGTATTCTAAAAAATTTATGGTCTTAGAACACCACCCTTTCGGCAGTTATATTCCGCCCAACGTGCAATATTTAGTGGTGGGAACATTCTCTGGTCGACAATTTTCACAGCGAACCGTTGATGAAAACGAAGCCGATATTCATGCTTTTAGCTACGGCGGGCGCAATCAGTTTTGGCGGATTATGGAAAAAATATACGGTGTCAATTTGCCGACGAGGGACAGTAAAAAAGCATTGTTTCAAGACCTCAACGTGGGTTTGATAGACGTGATAAAAGCTTGCCGCCGCAAAAAAGCATCCAATTTGGATACTGATTTGGTGGATATTGTTTGGAACAAGCCTGAATTTGACCTTATTTTAACAGAAAATAATATTAAAAACGTCTTTTGTACGGGTAAAGCGGTGGCTCATATTTTTCAAAAATGGTATCCCGAGCAGCCTTGTGTGGCTTTGCCTTCGCCCTCTCCTCTCTACGCTGCCATGCGTTTTGAGGATAAATTGACTTTTTACAAAACAGTTTTCCCAGAACCCTTTGACTCGCTTTCCCGTTTTTAAAAATAAGCATTTATTTTCTACCTTTGCCGCCAATATTGAAAAGGTATTCAGAAAAAGACCAATTATAAATTTAAAAATAACCATAAATT
>JANMYC010001187.1:0-8584 GCA_031381715.1 Saprospiraceae bacterium | reverse complement strand
ATTAAAAAATTATAGATTTCATCCAATTGCGGATATGATTCTTTTTGAATTACCGACTGATTGGGTAGAAATTGTAATTTCTCTATTTTAATAAAATACAAGAAGGTGAAATTATTAAAATAGAGAAATTACAATTTCTACCCAATCAGTCGGTAATTCAAAAAGAATCATATCCGCAATTGGATGAAATCTATAATTTTTTAATAAATAACCCAAGCTTGATTGTCGAAATCGGAGGGCACACCAACCTCTTAATTGATGAAAACATGAGTATCAAGCTTTCGGGAGATAGGGCTCGAGCAGTTACTGATTATTTGGTCAATAAAGGAATTGCCCGTGATCGGCTTGTTGCTAAAGGCTATGGTAAAGCTAAACCCATTTTGAAAGAAAACTCCGCCGCTGCGAATAAAGTAAATCAGCGAGTAGAAATCAAGATATTAAGTACTAATGGGTAGTGGAAATTAGAAATTGAAAATGGATAATTGAAAATCAAATAGCACCTGACTTCAATTATCCATTTTTTATTGCTTAAAACTTTAATAATTTCTCTATTGCTTTCGCTACTTTTTCTGTACTCGGTATCATCGCTTTTTCTAAAACTTCATTGAGTGGTACAGCTGGTACATTTTCAGAACCTAAGGTGCGAACAGGAGCATCCAAATATTTAAAACACGTTTCTTGAATTTTACCCGCCAAACTTTGCGCAAAAGACGGGCTAACCGCTTCCTCCGTCACAACTAAGCAACGTCCATGATATTTAACTCTCTCAAAAACCAAGGCTTCATCTAAAGGATAAAGCGTCCTCAAATCTACAATTTCTACTTGACCATCAAAGTTTTTAGCGGCATTCAAAGCCCAATGCACACCCATTCCATAAGTCACAACTACAAGGCTTTTTCCCTTCGTAATATATTGATTATCAGCATTTAACGCAATATTAGCTTTACCAAAAGGTAGTATATAATCTTCGCTTGGTTCAATTGTTTTAGCCCCTTCAGTACCAGGCACTTTTGACCAATATAAACCCTTGTGCTCAAATATCACACATGGATTGGGGTCGTAAAAAGCTGCTTTTAACAAGCCTTTTAAATCTGCACCATTGCTCGGATAAGCTATTTTCAAACCTCTAATTGCGGTAATAATTGTCTCCACACTGCTCGAATGATAAGGACCACCACCGCTATAAGCCCCAATCGGAACGCGCAAAATCATAGAAACGGGGAATTTGCCATTGCTCAGATAACACGAACGGCTAACCTCACTGAATAATTGATTGATGCCCGGAAAAATATAATCTGCAAATTGCACTTCCACTATTGGCTTCAATCCTGCTGCCGACATGCCTACCGTAGAACCAATTATAAAAGCCTCTTGAATAGGTGTATTAAAAACTCTTTCATCCCCAAATTTTTCAGCTAAAGTGGCCGCTTCTCTAAAAACCCCTCCGAGGCGGCGTCCGACATCTTGACCGTAAAAAAGACATTCGGGGTGTTTTTTCATTAATTCCTCAATGGCGTGAAGCGCAGCATCTACCATCACAACAGGTTGATTATCAATAGGTTGTCTATTACCTTTTTCTTCTAAAACAGGCGTATCAGCAAATACATGGGTGAATAAATCAGCAGGCATTGGGTCGGCTGCTTCGCGGGCACGATGAAAATCTTTTAAAACTTCTACTTTTATTTCATTTTCAATATCTAAAAGTACTCCCTTGATGCCTTGGGCTTCATCACGCTCCAGCGTGACAGTATAATCTGCCTTATGTAACGTTTTTTTAATTTTCACATACGGGTCACGGCTAAAATGCTCTTCTAAATCATCCCTGTACCATTCTTTACGTACACCCGAAGTATGGTGTGTCAGTAGTGGCACTTTTGCATGAATTAAAAAAGGTCGGCGTTCTCGACGCATGATTTCAATTACCTCTTTAAATGTTTCATAACTTTCTACAAAATCGCTGCCATCAATGGAGTGTGTTTCTAAGCCTTTGAAACCCTTCGCATATTCAGCCGCATCATTAGCGCGCGTTTCAGAAGCATTGGCTGAAATGTCCCAACCATTGTCTTGAACGAGGTATAAAATCGGTAATTTTTTTAAAACAGCCATTTGAAAAGCTTCCGATACCTCCCCCTCAGTAATAGACGCATCTCCGAAGGAACAGACAACTATGGGTTTATTTTCACCATAATCAGCGGCTAAATTCGTTAATTCCTTGTATTTTATGCCCATCGCAGCCCCAGTCATCGGAATAGCTTGCATGCCCGTTGCTGCTGAAAGGTGTGGAATCGTCGGTTTATCCTCATCTTTTAAACTAATATGATTGTAATATTGCCGTCCACCACTGAAAGGGTCATCCCGCTTTGCCATCACTTGCAATATCAAATCATAAGGTGTAGTACCTATCGCCAACATCATGGCATCATCTCGATAATAAGGTCCCATAAAATCCTGTGGAAGTAGTTGCATACCCAAAGCAACTTGAACTGCTTCGTGCCCACGAGATACAGCATGGACATATTTAGAGACAAAACGAAAGTTCTCTTCATACACCTCGCCAATAGATTTGGCAGTGACCATCAAACGGAACCCCCTCAGTAAAATATCTTTTGAAAGCTTTTTAGTTTTGGATTTGGTTGTGACCATACTTTTTTACTTAAAATGTGGTTGGAATATTGGGTTAGCATAGAAATTAAGCCTCAAAAATACAAAAAGTCTGCTTGTGTTTTCAAGCAAACTTTTTGATAAAAACCATACCACAACTTAAAGCGGTGACACGGTTTATTATGCTTTTTGGTAATTGCTTAGCTGTGCAGTCGCTTGCGCTCCGTTTAGCCACTGATTTTGCAGATATTGACTGATTTACACTGATTTTTAAAAAATTACGTGTGAATCAGTGTAAAATCAGTCGATTTCAGTGTAATCAGTGGCTAAACGGAGCGTAAGCGACTGCACAGCTAAGCAATTACGCTTTTTGTTTAAATGCAGCAATCGCATTTTTAGTAAAATCGGATAAGACCAAGCGGCCACTTATGGCAGCGCGTTCGGCGAGTAAATCATCCCACCCCTCAGTATTTTGCCAAAAAATACGCTTTAATTCGAGCATGGCTTCAGGGTTATATTTTGAGAGTTGAGCCGTAAAGCGAGCCAGATAATCATCTAAAAGTTCAATGCTATCAAATATTTCATTAAAAAGCCCTTTTTCTCTTGCCCATTCAGGCGTGCGCCATTCGCTGGCATTGATAGACATTTCGGAATAAGCTGAAAGTCCTATTTTACGCTCAACCGCTGGACCAATGACAAATGGTCCAATACCTATCGCTAATTCGCTCAATCTTATAGTTGATTTCGCAGTCGCCATGCAATAATCAGCCGCAGCACATAAGCCCACTCCACCGCCTATCGCTCGTTCATGCGCCCGAACAACGACAAATTTAGGGCATTTACGCATCGCATTGATAACGTTCGCAAAACCCGAAAAGAACTTTTTACCTGTTTCAATATCTTCAATGGCAGCTAATTCATCAAAACTGGCACCCGCACAAAAGACTTTTTCACCTTCGCTTTTCAAAACAAGAGCGGATACTGAGGGGTCTTGCCCAGCGGCATTGATACTTTCGACTAACTGTGATAACAGATTGGAAGGCAATGAGTTATTCGCTGGGTGGTAAAATGAAATAGTCGCTATTTTATTGTCAATGGTCGTTTTTACGAAGCCCTGCTGTATATTATCCATTTAAAAATCATTCTTTATTTGAAAATCCATGTTACGACATAGTGTAACATGGATTTATATTAAAAACTTATTTTGCAATAAAATTATTGAATTTTAAGCATCTGCTAATCCCATTTCGATTTGTTTTTTCTCCATATCGGCTTTCAAGATGCGAACGCGTACTGAATCGCCCATTTTATAGATTTTGCCAGTGCGCGTACCCTTAGCGCGTAAGCGTGAACTTTCTACCTCAAAGGATTCGGACATCCGCTCAAAAGGAACCATACCTTCTGCCATCATACCTCTTATTTCAACAAAGATACCACGCTCCAACATACCTGAAACAATGCCATCGAACTCCTCTCCAACGTGGTTTTTCATGTATTCTACTTGCTTGTATTTAATGCTCTCCCGCTCAGCATCGGCAGCTTTACGCTCTTGCTTAGAGATATATTTACACTGGTCTTCAAGCCTTTCTTTATCAAAACGCTTGATTTGAGTCAAATTTTCAAATAAAATACGGTGCGCTAATACATCTGAATAACGTCGAATCGGTGATGTGAAATGACTATAATACTCAAATGCCAAACCATAATGACCGATATTATAGC
This sequence comes from Saprospiraceae bacterium, assembly GCA_031381715.1. GTDB lineage: Bacteria > Bacteroidota > Bacteroidia > Chitinophagales > Saprospiraceae > JAAFJT01. The sequence continues at coordinate 4,261 of JANMYC010001187.1, read as the reverse complement.
TTGAATACTCCGCTTTAGCCATAGTTCGAATAGCAATCGGCATCAATATTTTAAGATTTTCATCTTTTTCAGCTTTTTTAATCAAATCATCGAATGACTTAGCAATATTTTTAGGCGTATCCAAATTCATTTTTACGCCCATTTCACGAGCAAAAAGAGCAAAATTTTCAAGCTTATCCATGTTCGGCACATCGTGTATCCGATAGATATAAGGTATTTCTACTGAGGGGTCTTTCTTCGCCATGTACGTAGCAACCTCTTTATTGGCTAAAAGCATAAAATCCTCAATCAATAAATTGGTATCTTTCCGCTCTTTCACATAAACCTCAATAGGCACGCCATGTTCATCCAATCGGAATTTAACCTCCTCCGTTTCAAAGTTAATCGCTCCATTTTTAAACCGCTTTTTACGTAAATGGTAGGCAATTTGATTGAGTTTGATGAGTTCATCCACAAAATCCCCTTCACCTGCTTCTAGTATTAATTGTGCCTCTTCGTAAGCAAAACGACGGTCGGAGTGAATAATGGTTTTGCCAAACCATTTTTCAACAATATCATTTTTTTCATTAAAAGTGAAAACCGCTGAAAATGTCAATTTATCTTCATTCGGACGCAATGAACACAGCTCATTCGATAGTTTTTCGGGTAACATCGGGCAAACTCTATCCACCAAATAGACCGAAGTAGAGCGCAAATATGCCTCTTTATCGAGAGCAGTATCTGGTAAAATATAGTGTGTTACGTCTGCAATATGAATACCTACTTCAGTATTGCCATTCTCCAAAAGCCGATAAGAAAGAGCATCATCGAAGTCTTTGGCATCGTGAGGGTCAATAGTAAAGGTGGTAATATCTCTGAAATCACGGCGTTTGCGCACTTCCGAGGCAATATCATCCTTGATTTTAGCCGTTTCAGCCAATACATCTTCTGGAAATTCGATATTAAAACCCGTATTAATTAAAATGGATTTCATTTCAATATCACTTGTACCAGGTTGACCCAATACGGAAGTGACCACGCCCGTAAGCTTTTTATTCGCTCTCGTCAACCATTTGGTGACTCTGACGGTTACTTTTTCACCATCTTTTGCTCCTTTAATATCCTCGTCTTCTATAAAAATGTCGGGCATTCCCATACGGTCAGGTGCGACAATGGCAAAATGACGATTATGCATAAAAGTGCCAATAAAATGATCCGTTGCGCGCTCCAAAACCTGTAAAACCTCACCATCTGGACGGCGGCGATTTTGGAAATAAGCCGCAATTTTCACTTTATCACCATGCAAAGCACCATTCAATGATTTCGCATTGACGTACACATCGTTCTCTAAACCTTCGCATACGATATAAGCAGCGCCTGTGCGTGTAACGTCCACAGTGCCAATGTAAGTGCCGTTTTGAGGGCGAATTTTCCGTATATCTCCCTTTGAATCATCGGATGTACTGACTTTTGAGTCAGCAGAACTATTCCGATTGGCTCTAACTAAAGGATTTGCTTTTGGAATAAAAGGTTCGTCATTGGTAATGGCGGTTTCGATATTCGCACCAGTTATTTGGGCAGCTTGAATTGCTTTTAGTTGACCAGAACTTTCAAGTTGGTCGAGAGCATATTGAACAGAATCTTTGTTATTGCCAATACCCAATTTTTCAATAATATGTCGAATGGAATATTTTTTATCAGGATTTTGCTTAAAAAGCCTTAGGATAGCTTGCTGAAGTTGTTTGACAGGAAGTTTATTCTCCTGTAAATTGGATTTTTTTCTGTCTTTTTTCATTAAAAAAATAAAGTCGGTTAAATATTTTAAAAAGGATTAAATATAGGTTTTGATTAAAATACCCTCTAAATACTGAGGGGGTGCTAATATAACACTTTTTGAGGGGATTGAGTTCTTTACCTCATAAATTTAAAAAAAATGGAGGTTTTTTAAGGTTTATAGTTTTAGAATTTAAATTATTATTTTGTATATAATGGTAGTTTTTTATTTAAAAAAAGCCCTACTGCAATCACAGTAAGGCTTTTTGACTCCTCAATACTGAGGGGTAGTATTAACGATCTCTCGCAATCTTAGATAACAAACGGAGTATTTCTAAATACAACCAAACAAGGGTGATTAATAGCCCCATTGCGGAGTACCACTCCATATATTTAGGTGCGCTGTGCATTTCGCCTTTTTCAATGTTATCAAAATCGAGCAAAAGATTCATTGTCGCTACCGCAATTACAGCTACACTGATAACTATCCCTACTGTACCACCTTCATGCAAAAAAGGCATATTGATACCGAAGAATCCCAAAATCATCGAGACCAAATAAACCAAAGCAATAGACGCCGTTGCCGCCATCACACCCATACGGAATTTTTGAGTCACTTCAATAACGCGAGATTTGTAGATAAAAAGCATCGCGGCTAAAATGCCAACTGTGCTGATAAACGCATTAAAAACGATCCCTGCATATGATGCAGCATAAACCGCAGAAATAGTCCCAACGAAAAGTCCTTCCAAGACGGCGTAGGTAGGTGCAAGATATTTTGATAAATGCGGTTTGAAAGCAGCTATCATAGCAACTATAAAACCACCGATCGCTCCGCCCCATAAAAATACCATATTGGGCATAACGAAACTGACAAAAGATGTCAAAAGGAGTAAACCTGTGAGTATCAAAGTTTTATTAACGGCACCAGATACTGTCATAGTACCTTCTGCCGCAGCGGATGAATCAAGGATATTGCTATATTTTTCCTCGTTCATGAACGGGTTTGATGAACCAAATAATGCCATAAGTTGTCTTTTTTTAATGGTGAATTGATTGAACTGATTGCCAAAATTAGTCCTTTTTTATTAAAAAGCAATAGCTGTGCCCTTTTTACAATTATTAAAAAGGCGATGCGCCTTTGTGACGATTGCCTTTTTTCGGACTGTTTCTCTTTTTTTAAACGGATACCCCAAAATCACGCAAAGCATCATTAAGAGACACTTTTTTATCCGTACTCGGTTTACGCTTTCCAATGATTAGAGCGCACGATACCTGATACTCGCCCGCTGGAAATTGCTTAGGATACGTCCCCGGAATCACTACCGAACCCGCTGGCACTCTACCTTTATAAACTATTGGTTCTAAACCTGTTACGTCAATAATATGGGTTGACATCGTTAAAACGACATTAGCACCTAAAACCGCTTCACGCTCCACATGAACACCTTCCACTACGATACAACGTGAACCAATAAAACATTCATCTTCAATAATAACTGGTGCAGCTTGAACGGGTTCCAATACACCACCGATACCTACACCACCACTCAAATGCACATTTTTACCAATTTGAGCGCACGAACCTACCGTCGCCCAAGTATCCACCATAGTACCACCGCCAACGTAAGCCCCAATATTGACATAAGAAGGCATCATAATCACCCCACTTTCAAGGTGTGCACCATAGCGGGCGATAGCGTGAGGCACAACACGTACACCTTGCGCCGCATAGTCTCTTTTAAGAGCCATTTTATCATGAAACTCAAAGGGTCCCACTTCAATAGTCTCCATTTTTTGGATTGGGAAATACATAATTACACCTTTTTTTACCCAATCATTCACTTGCCAAGTGCCATCTTCAAGGGGTTGGGCTACGCGCAATTTGCCTTTGTCCAATAGCTCAATCATTTCACGGATAGCATTTTGGGTTGATTGCTCTTTTAAAAGTTCACGGTTATCCCATGCTGCTTCTATAGTATTTTTTAAATCGCTCATTGTATTTTTATAAATATTTGATAATCAATTTATTATTTGTGCTTGGCTGTTGGTGCTTAGTGCTTGGTAATTCATGCGTGTACCAAGCGATAAGCTCCAACAACTAAGCACTATTTTAAGCAAATTGAAAGGATGCCTCGTGTAAGGCTTTAACAATCTTTTCATTCTCAGAAGGTATGCCTATCGTAATTCTGAGGCAACCATCACACAGCACAACTGTATTTCTATTACGCACTACTATTTCTTTGGTTAAAAGATAGTTATACAAAGCATCCGCCTGTGAGACTTTTACAAGTAAAAAATTGGCATCCGACGGATAAACTTTCTCCACTACGTCCAGAGCAGCTAATCTTACTTGCAAAATGTCTCTTTCTGCCAATATTTCAACAACCTGCTTATTCTTTTGAGCTTCATTTTTTAAAGCATCGAGTGCTGCTTGCTGAGTAAGCTGATTGATATTATAAGGCGGTTTTACCTTATTCATCAAATCAATAATCTCTTTACTGGCGAA
>JANMYC010001159.1:0-5084 GCA_031381715.1 Saprospiraceae bacterium | reverse complement strand
TGGACTTCAAAATCGGGAATATCACAACCCGTAAAGACCTAAAAGGATTGATAGAAAGCAAGCGCATATTTGTTGCCACGGTAGCATCCATGACGGGTAAACCCGAATTGTTTAAATTAAAAAAATTCAATCGGGTCATTATTGATGAGGCTTCTCAGATTTTAGAACCCATTTTAGTGGGTTTATTGCCCCAATTCGACCATTTTACGTTGATTGGCGACCACAAGCAATTGCCCGCCGTAGTGACACAATCGGTAGAAGAATCCGCCGTGTCTTTTCCCGATTTAAATGAAATAGGTTTAAAGAACTTGAGAAATTCGCTTTTTGAACGCCTTTTTAAACAAGCTAATCGAAACGGTTGGCATTGGGCTTTCGACGTTTTGAGCCACCAAGGGCGGATGCACCAAGAGATTATGGACTTCCCGAGCAAATATTTTTACGAAAATAAATTGCAGATTCTGCCCGAAGGCATGAATGCATTTCAAAAACTGAGCATCAATACTAAGGAAAGAGAGGGGAAATTACTCCAAAATAGAGTCGTTTTTATCAATTCTGAAAAGGACACAAGCAGTAATTTGAACAAAACGAACGTGCACGAAGCCCATTTATTGGTTCAATTGGTTGACTATTTTAATAATCATTATTCTACTGAAAAAGCGGCGTCACCCCTCAGTATCGGCATCATTACGCCCTATCGTGCGCAGATTGCTCAGATACAATCTACGCTTAAATCCAAGCAACTTGATGTTACTAAAATTACAGTGGACACCGTAGAGCGCTATCAAGGAGGCGCAAGAGACATAATTCTCATTTCTTTATGCACCAATGACGTGTCACAGTTATCATCGTTGATTTCGCTTTCGGAAGAAGGTGTGGATAGGAAGTTCAATGTGGCTTTGACGCGCGCAAGGAAGCATTTGGTCGTGATTGGAAACGTGGAAATACTGAGTCAATCAGAGATTTATAAGTGGTTTATTGATGAATATCGGATAGATTTTGAAGCTTAATAGGGGAAAAGCAATGTCACAATATATATATTTCAAAACACTCAAATTAAATACGAATCGCCCAAATTGGTGAAATAATTGATGGTTAAGAGTAATCAATTTTAAATCAACAAATAAACTGCAAAAATGAATCCAAATAGAAACAGTGTCCTCGCACAAGAGCTCAGCGTTGAAAGCATAGAGTTCGACTTACAAATAAATCCACGTTATAGTGAGTATTTCAATACTTTTGAAATTGAATCTGTTCAATCATTTATTAAATACTACGCTTCAGTGAAGTATTTTACCTTACAAAATAAAGAATTTTATAGAGAGGCGTATGAATCATTTCATTCTGAATGCATGAGTTGGGCAGAATTTGTGATTAAAATGGTTCTCCAAAAGAAATTATTCAATCTTCAATGCCTTTGGAGAGCTGAAAAAATTGATTTATCACCGTTCGTGGAAGTGAGCCGCGATTTTGAATATTGGAGCAAAAATATCATGGTTTGCCCGTTTGTTGAGCCCGTTACGCCCAATGATATTGATATTGCTACTTCTTTTTTAAAAAATGAGTGGTTTTGTATCCCTAATTGGTACGACAAATGGCAGGATTACTCCTCTTTTAAAGCGCAAAGGGTCAATGATCAGAATCTTTTGAGAAATGAAACTGCTAATATCAGTTCAAAAATGCCTTGTTTCTACGATTTTTATGATTCTAAAACCGACTCTGAGCATATATTGGATTTGCCAGATATCCGTGGTGAAAAAGAAAGAAAATATGAAGATGCCTATTTTGAAAAATACAGACAAGATTTCGCGGAGCAATTATCAAATATCAACAATATTACTACGGCTGATAAACCTCTTTTGACAGTTACTGCTACGGCTGATTTTTTGAAATTCATAGCCGATATTGAAGACCGAGATACTAAAGAAGCATTCTTTTATAAAAATGCCATCCCTGCCAATGAAGAGAATTTTGAATTAGAAAAGAACCTCGAATTGCTTAAAAAAATCAAAGAACCCGTAGAAATTCCTGCCTCCTCCGATTGGCAAGAAGGAATTGCACAAGCTGTAAGGGCATTTAAGCAAAAAAAAGCCTTGGAATTTTTGCCTTATGTGTATGATTTATACAGTTTTCAATATGAATTGGAAGATATTCATACGTCTATGTTCAGAAGAAAACAAAATTTCGTGTATGATGAATCTAAATTTGATTACCATTTTTTAGTTCATTGGCGCAATCGGATTTTGGAAGGAAGAGGCATTTTAGGGGAACCCGAAAATTTTAAATTTTGATATGTGAAATAATCTTTAATGAAAGACATGGTGAACGCCATGTCTTTTTTTTTATTTAAAAACCCCGAATAAAACATTTAAAGGCGGCGTAGCTTCTTTTAAAATTCATAAAAGCCACGTAGTGGCGACATTTTTGTAGCCGTGGGCGTAAGCCGACGGATAGGTAAAACAACCGTTCAAAAGCCACGTAGTGGCGACATTATTAAACTTTATATAAAAATGTCGCCACTACGTGGCTTTTGAACGTAAATTTCCTTTTTTCCGTGGGCTTACGCCCACGGTTACAAAAATGTCGCAGCTACGCTGCTTTTAGGTACTTTATATAACAATTTAAAATCATGATGAATCAACAATCAAAACCCCAAATTTTGTAAACCACGAAGAGCAATCTCTATTTTAAACTAAATTACCCTTCAAAACGTATATCTTACATCAATTAAAAAAAGATTTAAGTATATGAATAAAAAGACAATCAATATTGAGTATTCAGAATTTGAAACCATCGCCGAATTGGCTGAAATGGATGCTCAATTAATCAATAAAGCCATCAGTATTGCTGAAAAATCCTATTCACCTTACTCAAATTACCCCGTAGGTGCAGCAGTTTTATTGGATAACGGAGAGATTTACGCGGGCAATAATCAAGAAAATATCGCTTACCCTTCGGGTACTTGCGCAGAACGCACCGTTTTGAATTATGTCCACGGCAATTATCCCGAAAGAATTGTAAAAAGCATGGCTATCACCGCCTTGAACGCTTCCACTCCTGACCCTGCCTTGCCATGTGGGTTTTGTAGGCAAGTCATTGTTGAAATCGAGCGAAGCCAAAAAGAAAAAATTCGCATGATTTTACATAAAATAAACGGCGCGACGTATGTGTTTGACTCCGCATTGGCGCTCTTACCTCTGGCTTTTGACGATGATTTTTTGAAGTAGATACATTCGTAAATTAGAATAGGGATTCCGAAATGTCGAAATCCCTATTTTCATTTTACCCCCCTCAGTATAGAAGCAGTTTCACTAACTTTTTACCCTTTTTTGCTCAGTTTCCGAACCACCACTGGTACGCACTTTCAGGTTTTGTCCCTTGCTGAATCTGTATGAAAATGATAAAGTACCCACTCGACTATCCAAATAACTGAACCAAATAGCGGAGGCGTTGGCAATATTGCGAATATCTCCTTTCACTAGATTGGTGAAAAAAATATCACTCACATTCAATTTCAGAGTGCCTTTTTCTTTTATAATTTTTCTTGAAATACCGGCACGAATTTGTCCAATCGGATAAACAATAAACTGCCCCGACAATATCTTGGTTTGATAGCTACCAGACAACTCAGCACTCCATAACTTATTGATTATAAACTGATTAGTCGGCACAAAAACCCAATACCAACGCGAATCGTCAAGGGTTTCGGTATAGACTTGGCTTTTAAAAGTATTGTTCATATAAGCTGAATACAGCTGTAATGTCCACCATTTTTTAATGGGATATGCTCCACTTACCGAAACTCCATAGGCTATTTGTTGAGCGAAATTACCTGGGCGGCTGTAATAAATATTACCCCGTTGTTCATTGGTTTCATTGATGACATCCTTCGCTTGGCTGTATTCCAATGTGGTGGTTAAGAAATTTTTAAACGTGTGCGACAATTGTAGATTATAAGCAAATGTCGGTTTTAAAAATGGATTGCCACCGTAATACGTAAACCTATCCAACGGATAAGTAAATGGATTCAAATCCTTATAATTAGGGCGGTCTATTCGCCTGCCCACGGATAAGCCCAATACGTGTTTACTGACCGTATCCATGCGGTATTGCAGATAAAAAGTCGGGAAAAGATTGCTGTAATGGCGGTCAAAAGTAGAGTCTTTAACCACTATATTCCCCAATTGATTGCCTTTAATATTCGTATTTTCAAAGCGTAAACCTGCCTGAAGGGAGAGTTTTTTGAAATCTCTTGAATAATTCAGATAAGCCGCGTTGATGTTTTCATCGTATTTGAAATTATTTGAAAACTCATAATTGGGCGTGCGGGTTGCACCTTTCACATCAAAAAAATCGGCAATATTACTTGTGTTGACCCAGCTCGATTTAAAGCCCGTTTCAAATTTTCCACCCTTTGCCAAAGGTTGAGAATAGTCCAATTTTGCAGCTTTAATATTGATAGTTGAAGGCAGGGCGGACTCTAAAATCGTTTGACTGATAAAAGTGCGGTCGGGTTGCAAAAGGCGATTGGTCAGTATTTGATCGGCGGATGATTTATAAGCGATATTATCAACATTTACAGTAATTTCTTTACCTTTATTGTCTATTTTATGCGTAAAATTGAGGTTTACACTCCCATTTTGCAAAAGAGCATCCACGGGATTTGTGGCTTCAACCAAGCCTGTAATAGCATTTTTACTGTCCGTTATATCAGCATTATTCGAAACATCTCTATGCGTTGCGTTCCTAAAACCGCTCAAAACCAAGCCCCAAGTCGTGTTTTTATTGGCGTAAAAATCAACGCCCAGTTTTAAATTTACACTCCCCGCTTTGGGTTCAAGTAGTGAATTTTGCTTAAAAGTGGAAAGAGATGCACCTGAAGTCGTAAAATACCTTCTTTCAATCGTCAAATCTTGATAACTATTATTTTGATTCACACTCGCATTTGAGAAAAAATTAAATTTATTAATGCGGTAGTTAAAATTAAAACTATTGTTCGTCCGTGAGTGTCGCCCTTGACCATATGCCAGATTGATACCACCATTAAAACCCATGCTCCTGTTCTTTTTTAACTTGATATTGATGAC
>JANMYC010001126.1:0-2261 GCA_031381715.1 Saprospiraceae bacterium | reverse complement strand
CAGCGCGCGCATCCAGTATTTTTAATTCTTTTTTCAGAATATCGTGTTCTTTCAGTTGACTTAAAAGCGTTTTAATGGCGACTTCAAGCCGTGTGCAATTTTCTTTTTGTTCTTCTATTTCTTTCTTAAATTTATGATTTTCAACGATTAACGCATCGTGATTATCTTTACTGTATTTTTTTTCTTTCAAATCACCGAAAAGAACCGAGTAATTTTTATCCGCTGCATAACGTTTTTCTTTGAATTCAGATAGGCGTTTTTGTTCGTTTTCAATATTGATATTTAACTTCAAAACAGCCTTAATTTCAGTCGTTTCTGAAAACATAGACGAATCCCTAAGTTGCGTTTCAATCTGTTCCACCACGGATTTTAAATCGGATTTTAAAGTTTCCAAATTCTTCTCAGCTTCCAAAATCCCCCCCCTCAGTATTCCGACCTGTTCCGATAAATTGCGCTGTTTTAAATCCGTTTCAGCGTATATTTTTTCGATATTTTCAATGGTAGAAAGCAGATTTTGTTGCTGTTTTTGCAATTCTGCATTCTCTTTTAAAAGAGCAGACTCTAAATCAAGTGTTTTTATCTGTTTTTCTTCATTAAAAATTTGCCCCTCAAGGGTTGCCAATTCCGTATTTAAAATGGATAAACGCTCTTGGTATTTTTCAAGTAAAGAGGTTTCATCTTCTATTTTTTTATTGATGTAAAACAGCCTTTCCTCCAGCTCGTCAATCAATTTTTTATGCTGAGTGGCGGTATTAAAAGCCTCCGTAATAAGGCTTTCATTCTCAGAAGAATACTTTTTCCAAACGAAATTGGCTTGGTGTTTTTTAATAAAATCTAAGGTTTGATTGATTTCATTCTTTTTATTTTGGCGGTCAAAAATCAATTTATTATGATTTATAATATTCGTATCTAATTGAATAACAATATTATTCAAGGAAGTCCACTTACTTTCCAACTTTTCTACTTCAATCTGTAAAATAATAATCGCTTTTTTAATATCTGTAGCATTCAATACTGAGGGGTGGTGAACTGAGCCACACAAAGGGCAAGGTTCGCCATCATTAAGCGATGCTGCGAGGTCTTCCACACGCGCCATGGCATGGTCATGTTGTAGTTTTTTTTCTTTCGTTTTTTTAAGAGTAAGTGTCTCTTCCACCGCCTTTTTTAAAACGGCAATCACTTCAGAAATAGCGGAATCTGATTTTAAATGAATATCAAAAAGGGGTAAATCTCGGGCAAGTAAAACCTGTTTACTTTTATCAATAGCATCTATTTTTTCACCCAATTCAGTGTTTTCAAATTCCAGTTTTTGGAGGTCACGTTGCAAGTTTTTTAAAGCCGAAAACCAGTCTTTTATGGCGTTTAATTCTATAAAATCAGGTTGTTGAGTTCTTAGGTTTTTACGTTCCGTTTCAAAGGTGTTTTTATTGTTTTTTAGATTTTCAATGAGTTCTTTTTTTTCATTAAAAAGGGTATTTCCTTTATGGATGCTCTCTTTTTTAAGAGAAATATCCCCCCTCAGTATTTTGATTTTTAGGATACTTTCAAGGTCTTCTAACTCATTTTTTAATGCATCTTTTTTATTGAATTGCGTTTTTATATTCTCAAATTCTTGATTTATATTATTTAAAATCAATTGATTATCAGCGAGTTGTTTCTTATTTTTATTTAAATCAATTTCTGTTTCCGCAATTTTTTTATAAACCACTTCCTGCTTTTCAAACAAGTTCTGAAAGTTTAAACGGCAGTATTGATATTGCTCAATTTGCTTGGAAAGGGCTTCATACTGAGGGGCCTGTTTTTCAAGCAATTCGACTTCATTTCGCAAGGTTTCTAACTGCTCAAATTGCTTTTTTAAACCCTGCATTTCTACTTCATTCGCCAAGCCTTTTACCAATGCATCTTGACGCTCTTGAATGAGGGTTTGGAGATTCAAAAACTCGGTATTTTTAGCGTCAATAACTTCTTTTGAAACGTCTTTTACTCTTTCAAAACTTTGATTTTTTAAGAGTAATTCAGTATTGTTTTCATATTCTAAAGCCTTCACTTTATCCATCAAATCGTATTTTTCAAGATTAAAAAGGCTTTTCATCATGGCATTGCGCTCGGCATCTTGCATCATCAAAAAATCTTGAAATTTATTCTGAGGAATGATAACCGCCTTTGTAAAATGCGACTTTTCAAGCCCAATCACCTCTTTTGGGTCGAAATTACTGAGGGGGTGCCATTTTTCATTTTCCTTTTTAAAATATCGAAAATCG
>JANMYC010001120.1:0-3009 GCA_031381715.1 Saprospiraceae bacterium | reverse complement strand
GCAAATACGTGGATAGAAACGGTGAAGATGTAACTTACCAAACGGGTCCCATTATTTGGGGTGAACCGGGCACCAATGGGCAGCACGCATTTTATCAACTGATACACCAAGGTACGCGCTTGATTCCGTGCGATTTTTTGGCGCCTGCCATCAGTCATAATCCAATGGGTGAGCACCACACATTATTATTATCTAACTTTTTTGCTCAAACTCAAGCCTTGATGACAGGTAAAACAGAAGCCGAGGTGATTGCAGAATTTGAAAAAGCGGGTAAAAAGAAGGCAGATTACGAAAAGTTAGTGCCATTTAAAGTATTTAAAGGCAATCATCCGACGAATTCGCTTTTATTTAAACAATTGACCCCTCGCACTTTGGGCAGTTTGGTAGCTATGTATGAGCATAAAATATTCGTGCAAGGTGTCATCTGGAATATTTTCAGTTTTGATCAATGGGGCGTGGAGTTAGGTAAGCAATTAGCAAATAGCATCCTACCTCAGTTGCGCAACGATGCAATAACCGAGCAATTTGATAGCTCTACTAATGGCTTAATTAATGCTTGGAAAGCGATGAAAGCTTGATAATATTAAGCATTTTAAAGCTATAAAAAATTGAAAAATGTAAAGAAACGGGTCGGAATCATGAGATTTTGACCCGTTTCCTTTTATGGTTACCCCCCTCAGTATTTCCTTAATTTTAACTTTAAAAATGCGTTTCAATGCCACAATTAAGGCTTTGAGATAAATATATTTGCTATGTAAACTCAAAGGGTTTAATTTTGAAAAAAATTTAGAAACAAATTACTAAAAATTAAAGTATAAAAACAAATGAAATTCCTTTTAACGATTGTATTAGCTTGTTTTGTCAGTGTGGGTTTTGCTCAAGGTATTAGTTTTGTGGGTGAAAATATGAAGTGGGCAGATGTTTTGAAAAAAGCTAAAACCGAAAATAAGATAGTTTTCGTAGATGCATATACGACGTGGTGCGGTCCTTGCAAGCAAATGTCAAAAATGGTTTTTGTGGACAAATCAGTTGGAGACGTTTTTAATGCGAGTTTTGTCAACGCTAAAATAGATATGGAAAAGGGTGAGGGCTTAGACATTGCTCAAAAATACGGTGTTCGCGCTTACCCAACTTATATATTTGTGAATGGAGATGGCGAATTGGTGCATAGGTCATTGGGCATGATGCCTCCTGATAAGTTCATTGAGGTAGCAAAGGCGGCGGTAAATCCCGAAACACAGTTTTATACTTTGAAAAAAAGATATAAAGACGGTGAAAAATCTCCTGAATTTTTGAAAACATTCGCCTACACCTGCAATGATGCTCAAGAGCAAAAATTAGCAATGGAAGTAGCCGCGTCCTATATGGCTACTCAAAAAGATTGGCTAACGGATGAAAATAAAGCCTTTATAATTCAATTTGCACAATCCGTTGAAAGTCCTCTATACGCTTATGTTAAAAAAAATAGACAGGAATTTGTAAAGAGTTTTTCAAAAGAAAGGGTCGATATGGTTATTGAAAATACAGCCGTAGATAATATAGCTCGATTTTCTTTTGATAGAACGAAAAACCAGTTCGATTTAGCCAAAGCTACGGAGTACGGCTCTAAATATCTCTCTAAAGAAGAAACTGAGAAAGTGGTGAGTTTTTTGACATTGCGCCAATTTCAGATGAAGCAGGATATGCCTAATACCATTCAAACGGCTATCAAACATTTTGAAAAATATCCTTCTGAAGATGCCAATACCCTAAATGAGTACGCTTGGCTTTTTTACGAGCAAAGCAACGAAAAAATGCATACAGAGAAAGCTTTAGCTTGGTCTCTAAAATCAATAGAAATTAATGACAATGCAGCGTTTAACGATACTGCGGCATCTTTATATTTTAAGTTAGGAAATAAGGCTAAAGCTAAAGAGTTTGCGGAAAAAGCAATAAAACAAGGAAAAGAAGCTGGGGAAGACATGAAAGAAACGCAAATGCTTTTGAAAAAAATTGAAACGATGTAGTGGGATGAAGCCCACTATTCTTTCTTTATTGCAATTTTAAAAAATTAGTGACTTGGTCTAATTGAAGTATATTTAATATATTTTAATTATTTAAAATATGTAATTCATTTAAATTTATTGAATTGTTCAATTTGATGCATTTTTATTTAGACATATTATTGTTTTTTTGTGACTTTATTTTAAAAATGAGTCCCTATAATATATTATATATGTTAATAAAATTGCAATAATTGAAAAAAGCTCGCGTTAAACTTGTCACGTTTTGTTTAGTCTAAGATTATATACTTAACGTACAAGAGTGATACTTTACAATAAGTTAACTTACGCCATTTTGTTTTACACTAACTTTGCAATGAAAACTCTATCTATAACCGATTAAAATACCCGTGAAAAATGGCTCAGTCTCAAGATTTTATGTTGCTTGCATACCTATCTGTATGCGTAATTTTGATGAATATTCCATCGAAGAAAAACCAAAAAGTTGAAACAAAAGGTTAAAAACCAACGTCCGATTCGATTAGTCGAATCGGACGTTTAAATTTTATTCAATTCCAATTGAGTCTTTTTAAAAACACTCAATTGCCCAAGTCCTTAAAAAACTATCACCTACCTTTAAGGCATTGATTCCCTCTTTTTTAGTTAAATCTTGAGTCGTATTCACCGAATCCGCTACGCCGCACCAAGGTTCTAAGCATACGAAAGGGGCATTTTTAGCTGCCCAAATGCCGAAAAGGGGAAAATCCTCGTAAGTCATACTCAATCCGTGGGGTGTTTTATCCGAAAGGATTGCCATTTTATCTGATTTCAATTCTTTTAAAACGATGGCATCTTCGTAAAAAAGAGACGATTTCAAAGTAAAATGGTCTGAATCTATCAAAAAAGGATTGCTTTCAGTCAGTAATAAGCCTTCATTACTAAGGGGGTATCGCCCAACAGTTTCTGATTGATTCAGCTGAATATAATAATCTTCGTAGCTTGTCCCTTCCACCAAAGGCACTTTGAA
>JANMYC010001117.1:0-7600 GCA_031381715.1 Saprospiraceae bacterium | reverse complement strand
TGGAATCTGGAATTTGAAATATAGATCACATAGACAAAAGTGTCTTTTCGACACAATTATAGATAAAAAAAATAGATTCCAAAATAAAAATTGGATTTATTTTTAAAAATCAGAAATAAAATTTAAAAAAGCGTTAAAATGCTCTTTATACTTCTGAACATCCAGTTTATACAATATGGCTTTTTTAGTGGCAGAGTTTTCGTTTTTCTCACCCGTATCGATTAAAAGTTTAGTGGAAAGAATTTTTCTACTAAAATTTCTTCTATCAATTTTATTCTCTTGTCGGTTATAAATAGCTTCATACAACTTTTGTAACTGCGGAATAGTGAATTTTTCGGGTAAAAGTTCAAAACCAATCGGATGCAAAGCAGCTTTATAGCGCAGCCTTTCGAGGGCTAAATTGAGCATTTTATTGTGGTCAAATATCAAATTAGGGATATTTTTTAGGCTTACCCAATAGCCATTTTGAGACCTTGACAACTCTTTATCGTGGTCATGAATATTGATTAAAGAGAAAAAACAAACCGATAATGTGCGCTCAACTGGGTCACGTTTCACCTCACCAAACGTCTGTAATTGCTCAACATAGACGTTCTCCAAGCCAGTCAATTCGTACATAATGCGGTTAGCTCCCACTATAAGGTCTTCATCTTCATTGACAAAGCCCCCCAATAACGACCATTTCCCTTTTTCGGGTTCGAAATTGCGTTTTATTAAAAGGACTTTTATCTCCTCCCCGTCGAATCCTAAAATAACACAATCGGTCGCAACCAATATCCTCGTACCGTGAGCGTATTTATTGAGCATGAGTTCGTTTAACATTTTGAAGCAAAGTAAAAAGAAAAATGAGAGTATTGGTAAGTAATGAGCAGGATTTGTAATTAAAAGCTCATTTTTAGTGAAAAAAAGCATCAAAAATGCTTTTATACTGAGGGGGTATCGTAAAGCGTAACTCCAGTTCCGCAATAAAAAAGCTTTGCACAAATTATATCTGTGCAAAGCTTTTTTTAATTGCGGAACTGGAGTCCCGCGCTACAAGGCCGGTTTTAAACTTTGATTAAAAGCAAACTCTACCAAATCAAAAGTGGATAAAATACCGACCAATTTCCCGTCTTGCACTATCGGAATAGCATGGTACCGATTTTGAGAGAACAATGCCGCTGCTTTCATAACAGTGTCATTGGGTGAAAGTGTAACGACATCTTTAGTCATTATTTCTTCCGCTAATAAGGATTTTAAAAGTTTATGGTTGTATTCTTCATTGGATTTTGAGCGGAATAAATCTATACAGTGGGTGATTCTGTAGACATCAATTTTACTGATAATTCCTGCCAATTGACCATTGGTTGTCACGGGTAGGTGGTGAATTTGCTCATTTCCAAACATCTCAAGAACCTTATCCACCGTAGTGTTTGGGTTAACAGTAATGACATAACGAGTCATAATTTCGGAAATCAAAGTATTTTCTTTCATGATTTTATCTGTTTTAAACCCAAATTTTAATCTGTTTCAAATAGCCATTTGAACGGTTTTAATTTTTCCTCGGGTTGCAAGTTGAATTTATGGATGCTATTTTGATGGATGTATTCAACAGCTTCTTCTATTGAATCGGTGACTAAGAACAATTTCAAGTCGTTGGCAGAAATCGTACCCCTCAGTGAAAGCAAGTCAATATGCGCTAAAAGATGCTCATGAAAGGCTTTATCAAAAATGATAATCGGAAAATCAGCTAATTTCTTGGTTTGAATCAAGGTAATGGCTTCAAAAAACTCATCGAGCGTACCGAACCCTCCCGGCATGACCACAAAAGCGTAGGAATATTTAATCAGCAACGTTTTACGGACAAAAAAATACCGAATATCCACCCATTTATCCAGATATGGATTTTGCTTCTGTTCGTGTGGCAATATGATATTGCAGCCTACCGAACGCCCACCCACATCTTTAGCCCCGCGATTAGCGGCTTCCATGATGCCGGGTCCGCCGCCAGTCATTATCGTAAAACCCAGTCGAGCAATCTGAGCCGATAGCTCTCGAGTGATTTTATAAAATTCATGATCCTCATTAAATCGAGCCGAGCCAAAAATCGTTACGCAGGGACCCACAAAATGCAAGGCTCTGAATCCTCTGATGAAATCTAAGAGTACATTCACGGTGGTTTTAAAATCTGTCCAACGTGATTGAGGACCCGCTAAAAAGCTAATTTCTTCTTTATCCATAAGATTTTTTACCTCAAAAGTATTCTATCTTTCTTTAAAATGACAGCTCAAATAGCTCAAAAGGCATTAAAAAAGCCTAATTTTTAAGTTTTTTTAATCCTCTTGATTATCTCGGGCGACAAAAACTATTTCATTAATCGAGGTTGCGGATTGTCCTCCTTTTTCATTTTGAACGCCTAAAGTCCAAGTATCTGACTCTGTGGTAGCTATCCATGAACCCATAGATTTGCGGAAAACTTGGACGGATAAGCCATATTTACTCTGTAAACCTTGTTCAAAATCATTTACACTCATGGCTGGTTCCACATCAAAAGAGTTTTCATTGGTAGCCAGAGTTCCAATTTCACCCATCGTTTTTGTCCGATTGAATATCATGTATTTCGACCATGAAGCGCCACCAGCTTCGTGAGGGCGGGTAAAAAATTCAATTTTCAAGTACGGATACATTTTTGAAAATTGATACTGCAATTCTGCAATAGTTCTGTTCTTATTAATCTCGAGTGTCATTTTCAAAGCCTTTTGCATTGTTATTTAACCTTGTTTTAAACATTATAGTATAGGGTATTTAACTAATCCGTTAATGTGCAAAATTAATTGTATTCAATTTTATTATTATACTTTATTAAAATATACAAATTAAAGTAGAGCAGAATCACTCTTTTAACAAAATTACGTCCTACAAACAAGACCATAAATGATTAAAATCATTCAATAAAGTGATTTTAATTTTTTCAAGATTTTTTAAAAATAACTATGGCAATTAGTTGGGCTAAAATAAAAAGAGGCGTTATGAATTTCTTCCAACGCCTCTCACATGATGGCTAACCCAACTTTTATAACAACCTAAATTTATCTTTTTGTGCTTAGTTGATGGTGCTTAGTGCTTGGTTACTGGTTAAACGTCATCAAAATGCATGACAAGCATGGGCGTAGTAGTGGAAATAGCAATATTTTGAGTCACACTATTATGCATCAGATTTTGCCAAAAATTGCGATGTTTACTCACAAAAGCCATGAGATTTATCTTATTTTTTTCGCTATATTCATTTAGCTCTTTGATTCTGTCCTCTCCATAAATAGTGTGGATTTCAAAAGCTAAACTGGGGTCAGAGGTAGAAAAAAGCTCATCCCAGATAATATTCGTGACCTTTTCATCATTTTCGGTGAATTCGTCGATGTGCACAAAATGAACGGCAGCATTAATCATAACGGCGAAATCCGTTATTTCCCTCACCATTTTGGGGGTTGTAGAATCGTAATTGCTGGCGTACATAATTTTGTCGATGGGCTTCCATCGAGCGTCACGCGGCACCAATATCACGGGGCAATGTGCTTTATTGGCTACTTCGATGGATGTGGAGCCAATTATTTTACTCATAAAATCCTGCAAGCCCGTGGTACCCATTACTATCAAATCAGCATTTTTTGAAAGCTCTTCCAATCTACTCACTGGATCCCCCCTCAGTATTTTCGACTTGACATTATTTTTAACAAGAATGCTCGTGTCGCCAGATTCGCCCCTGATATCATCACTGATAAAAGTTTCCATTGCTTCGGTCAATCTATCCTCTTCATGCTCAGAAAGTGGCGCAACGGCTATTTCTGAAACTGGAATAAAATACTCATTGATATGAACGACCGTTACGTGCGCATCAAGGCTTTGTGCCAACAGCTTCGCATAAGCGTATGCATTGCGTGCCGTGACTGAAAAATCCGTGGGTACTAATATGTTTTTAATAGATTTCATGACGAATGGTGTTAGAATAACAGAATTTTAATTAAAAAACTAAAGAAAAGGAAGCGAATAGGAATCCGCTTCCTTCCACCCAAACAACATTTAAAACACTCCTTTTTCTTATGTGATTGAAATCTCTTTTGCTTTCTTTTTAGGCGTAACTTCTGCTTTTGGCAGCTTAATTTTTAAGACCCCCTCAGTATTTTGGTTTTAAAATTAAAAATTTGGTTTTATTTAGTTCTATTCTCAGGTTTTACTTATGATGCAAAATTAACGTGCCTTAAACTTTTTTAAAATTACTAATATCATGCTGGAGGCTGAGATATATCATCAGTGTGTAAGACCATAATCGGGATATGTGTATTCCACGCCAAAGCCTTAGTAACGCTTTTATGCGTCATATTTTCCCAAAAACTGCGGTGGCGGGTCACTGCGATAATCATATCAATCGAATTGTCCGCGGTATATGTACGAATGCCATCAGGCACAGTCTCCGCTTCAATATTTTCGACGGTGAAGGGGACTTTCGTTTTTTCCGATTCCAAAAGTTTTTTGAACGTCAGGGTTTCAGTTCTCGGATGCTTTTCTGAAGGCGTATTGACGTGTAAAAAATGAATACCACCCATGAAATATTTCGTCCAATCCAAGGTCAAATGAATGCTTTTAAGAGCCGCCGAATCAAATGAAGATGCATACAGTAAATGATGTATGCCTTTATAAACAGCGTCTTTAGGAACCAATAAAACCGGACAATAAGCTTCGGATGCCACCTGCACGGCCACACTACCGAATATTCTATCTACCCAACCATGCTCGCCCGCACTGCCCACCACTATCAAATCTACTGAGGGGTCTTTTGAAAGTTCTATCAACCTGTCAGCAGGGAAACCAATCAAAGCTTCAGTGGTGACTTTCACCCGACTGGCTACCATTGTGCTACCATTATCGTGTTGATTTTCATGCACAAGGCGGCTCAATCGTGTCTTTGAAACTTGCTCCAAATCATCAATGGAGGGCATCATGTCCACGTATTGTGGATTATTGGGATTAATAGGGATTTCGTACACATTCAATACATGCAACTCCGACTTTAACCGAGCCGCTAATTGATAAGCATAATGATAAGCCGTGGCTGCATTATCCGAGAAATCCGTAGCAAGAATTATCTTTTTAAACGTTTTCATAACTTTCTTTTTAAAAAAATTAAGATGAATTAAGTAGGCGTAAAGAAATAAACGCTGCTATCGTCGGGCTGTAAAAAGTAAAAAATGCGGAGCAGAGCGGAGTATTTTTTACTTTTTACAGAGCCGATTTAAAAAGATAGCAGTGTTTATTTTAGCCCAACTACTTAAACCACTGATTTATAATCTGAGTCCAAGATTTTTTCCTTAGAAATCATATTGATAATGTCGTGAACGGTAACAATGCCCACCAATTCGTCATCATTATCAACCACAGGAAGTGCATGCAGAATATTCTCTTTGAAAACTTCAACCGCTACTGCGATACTATCCGTAGGCTCCACTTTCGCTATCCTTTTAGTCATAATTTCCTCTGCTTTATGCAATTGAAGCAAGGTTTCATTGATAAAACGGTCTTCAAAATGGCGGCTCAAACCTGTGTAATAAGATAAAAAATCACTTTTACTGATTATGCCAACAATCCTTTTCAATCTCACAACAGGGATGTGATGGATTTTATTTTTATCAAAAATTTCTTTTACCAACATCATTGGGTCGTCGGGCGATACAGTGAGCAGGCTTTTTGTCATTATCGAAGAAACTGGAGCGATGAGATTCATGATTGAGTGCGTTTAAATGATGAAAAATTGGTTGTTGTTAAATGTTCGACATTGACTTGATATTAAGATATTGCGATATTGACATTTAAAATGTTGATTTTCAATAGAATATGGCACTATTTTAAAATCAAATATCGGTATCTGATTTCTCAAAATTTAATCATGATTGAGGTGGTTGATACCCATTAAAGCGTAGATTGGACACCATCCTAAAATGGCTGTTAAAATCATGACAGGAGAAAATGCTACCAATACATAAAAAACTGGTGATACATAGTGACCTAAAAATCCGCCCGCGATGCCTAAAAATAAGCCTAAAAAGTGGCGAATAATGATTTCTTTCATGTCAAGATTGCCTTCGAATTTCATAACTTGATATTTTTAATTGTTTGAAATAATTTCTTTTTATAACACAAATATAGCCGCATACTGAGGGGGTAAACGATGACCTGCGTCATGCTCAAAAGTGATTAATGTCAGATTTTAGGATTTCAAGATTCCAAATTCCAAATTCCAAGATTCCAAATTTCAGACCTGCCTGCCGGCAGGTTTCAGATTCCAAGCGTTAATTCTGGAATTTGAAACCTGAAATTTGAAATCTGAAATTTGAAATCTGAAATATTGGAATTTAAAAAATCAATGACACACAGGGACGGGTGACAAATAGTCCAATACTGAGGGGTCGATGGCGTAGGCACGCCAGATGAGGAAAACGCCCAAGGCAAATTGATAAAAAGGCACTAATTGATAAAATTGGCGAATGGCTTGCTTTTTAAAAAAACTGCTCGCCACCAAAGTACCAATCAAGAGCGGCATAGTACCCAGACCAAACAACGCCATGTACAATGCCCCTTTGGTGAGGCTAAATGTAAGCATAGACGCTGCAATAGCCCAATAAACCGTTCCACAAGGCAATAATCCATTGAGCATACCCAATATAAAATGGGCATTTTTCTTTTTTAAAAAATAGGAAAATCCTCTTCTAACCTGCTCATTGGCTTTTTTAAAAATACCAATGGAAGCTAAGCGATTTTCATAATTATAGGAAAAAACGGCTAAAACCATCAATAAAACGCCAAAAAGGACTGACAAAGACTGCTGTAAGCCCGCCAACGCCAGTCCTCGTCCTAAAAATCCGAACAACAACCCCAAGACGGAGTAAATTGTTACCCGCCCCAAATGATAGGTGAATGTCTCCACCAACATCTTGCGACGAGTCTCTTGGCTATAGGGCAGCATCAATACAATAGGCCCGCACATGCCTACGCAATGTACACTACTAAAAAGGCCCAATATGAAAGCTGTCCAAAGCATATTTTATGTTGTTTTATCCGTGCCATCCCGAGTTTTCGGGATGGCACAGGTCTTTACACTTTACCGATTAATATATTTTGCTCTTTATAAAACGTTTTGCCGTTGGCTTGCCAATCCACCTGTACTTTCCACAAGCCATCTTTTAGGATGGATGTAGGGATAATCATTTCATTTTTTTCATTCACCTGAATATCCAAGGTTTTATCAATTCCCGTTTTTGAAGGGCGGAAAAACGTGATTTTGCCCGTTGGTTGCGGGGTTTCAGCGGGAAACTTTAATGATAAATCTACCCTCGCCGAGTTCTCGGGATTAGAAACCTTAGTAATCAAGTCAATTTTTAAATCGGTGGATAGATTTTTTTCATTTTGTAGTTTATTAAAATGGCTTTGATAATTGATATCATCGTCGTAATATTCTTTTTTTACTAAATTAACATCATGTTGCGTTGATTTAATGACTAAACCGACCATCGCTAATGCGAAAATGATGTAAGTGGCTGCAATGCCTGTACCCCAGTTGAATTTCATTGTT
>JANMYC010001103.1:0-1565 GCA_031381715.1 Saprospiraceae bacterium | reverse complement strand
TTTTGTACCGCCTCTGAGTCCATTTTCTTCATTCATAAACAAGACGCAACGGATGGTTCTCTTAGGTTTATATCCAATGCGTTTTATCAAATTCAAGACGTCCATGGATTGCATACAGCCTGCACCGTCGTCGTGAGCACCTTGAGCAACATCCCATGAATCCAAGTGACCACCGACTACAATTACTTCATTGGGGAACTCCGAACCACGAATTTCACCAATCACGTTATGGCTTGGTGCATCAGATAGCATCTGGCACATTGATTTCAAATAAATCTTAGTATTCCCTACTGTTTTTATCTCTTTTGAAAGCTTTTCAGCATCATTTGTGGAGATACAAATAGCGGGTATTTTAGCATATTTATCATCATAAACCAACGAACCCGTGTGTGGGCGGTCGTCTAATTCCGTTGAAAGTGACCTTACCAGTACGGCAACTGCACCATATTTGGCAGCCCGTGAAGCACCCGTGCGGCGTTGATCACCCGCTCCACCATAAGCAGCAAAAGTACTGATTTGCTTCCTATCCATCGGGCGGTTGTAAAATACGATTTTACCTTTTACTTTTTCACCCAGATTATCGACTTCGTCCAAACTTTTCACCTCAATAACTTCTGCTGTAACGCCATTGGGTCCTGAGCCGACTGAGTTTCCAATCGCTAAGCAGCGAAGGCTAATATCCGCTGATTTACCGTTTTTAGTGCCTTTCACAATTTTGACCACTTCCTTAGCGCCTCTTACCCAGTGCGGCACCATGCACGCTTGTAGGCGCGTGGTGAATCCTGTGGTGTCTAACATTTTTTTAGTGTATTCCACGGCTTTTGCCGCTTGGGGCGAACCACTCAAACGAGGGCCTATTTGGGTACACATATCTTTGAGCCATGGATAGGAAAGACTTTCTGTAAGCGCGGCATCGTATATTTTACGAATTAAAAAAGCATCATCATCGGAATTTTGAGCCTGTGCAGAGACACCAAAAGAGCCTGATATACTGAGGGGAGGTAAAAATGGAATGGCATATACCGCTAAAATTGCCAAAAGCTTTCTCATCATGTTTAATAATTTTAGATTGAATAAAAAATGATAGTTTGAGAGTGCAAGTTTTGATTTTTTTCTTAAATAATTACCAATTATAATTATTTTTTTGTATTTTCTAAAAACAGAAATATATTCTAAAATATACTTAGTTTATAAAATAAAATTTCTAAATTAATTTTAATTACTTTTATTTATTTGGAATCCGAAAATCGGAACTTAAAAAAGGAGCAAATCTGGCAAGATAAAAGTATAAAATCAGCTTATTCATTGAAAAAATGTGGAAAAAAAAATGTGATTTTTTCAAAAAAAATGCTCACCTTTGTAAGTGTAAAAACGACACAAAGTGAAATTGATTCAAGATTTCGAGCTACATTGTAAAGTACGTCTGTATCTTTTAAGCCGAAATCATCTTCATAAGATAAATTTATAATTTGGTTTTATTTGGTTAGGGCTGGAGGTGGTGCTTTCGCATCGCCTCTTTTTTTATTTTAAAAAACTGGAATAATTCTTTTTGACACTTTAGAAGA
>JANMYC010001096.1:0-1537 GCA_031381715.1 Saprospiraceae bacterium | reverse complement strand
CATATTTTAAAAAGCTAAAGGTTTTCAACAAAAATTAATGAATAAATGAACCTACGCGACGAAATTTTATTGGAGCATTCAAAAGCCCAGTCACTCAAAATTGCTCAATACATCGGCGAGGATAAGCAGCGATTTGATGATTTAATGCATCTTTTCTTGAGTGATGAATACAGAGTTTGCCAAAGAGCTGCTTGGATTGTGGAAATTATCACTGAAAATTATCCGCATTTAGTTGAGCCGTACATCGAAAAAATGTTACAAAATTTAAAAAATGACGTCCATCCAGCAGTCACGAGAAATTCGGTACGAGTTTTGAATAACCTAAAAGAGTTACCCAATTCCTCCCTTGGATTAGCCGCAAGTCTCTGCTTCAAATACCTTGAATCCCCCTCAGTACAAGTAGCGACGAGGGTACATTCCATGAGACTTTTACATAAAATATGTTTGATAGAACCTGAACTGATAAACGAATTAACTATTATTATTGAAAATTTTATAGATCATGAATCGCCCGCTTTTAAAGCTGCAGGACGTGATGTATTGAATAAAATAAAGAAAAACAAACGATAAAAAGGCTATTTGATAAATATTGCCTCTGAATTCCGAACAAACCATACATGTTAAAAAATCAACTTATTAACAATTTTAATAATAAACCCATCGTTCAGAATTCTTTTAGAAAATATTAATCATTTAGAAATGAAAAAATTACTCTTTTTAACCTTTTTCCTTACCCTCAACTTTTTAACTTACGCCCAATTCGAAGCAGGACTCTCTTTAGGTTTGACTTCATACAGTGGCGATATCGATTTTGCCATAAAAAATACTATTAAGCAGTCTAAACCTGTGGGTGGAGTTTTTGGCAGATATTATCTCACTCCTTCACTCGCTATTCGCGGGCAGGCTTATTTCGGTCAGCTTTATGCGGATGAAAAAAAGTACTCTAATTCATCTTATCGTCAACAACGCGGATTTAGTTTTAACTCTCCTATCACAGAGTTCTCAATTCAAGGCGAATGGCATGCTTTAAAATTGGATCGCTATTTTACTTTTGAAGATGAAGATCCGTTCATTTCTCTTTACGGTTTTGGCGGCGGTGGTATGAGTTTATTTAATCCCCAAACGGATTACAATGAACCTAATACAATTGTTGATGACGTATCGGTAGATAGAGATGCTTCATTTTCGAAGAATGTTCCTTCTTTAATTGGTGGTTTAGGTATTCGAATAGCCATAACCGACCAACTCGGCTTCGGTGGAGAATTCGGTGGCAGAAAAATCTTCACGGATTACTTGGACGGTATCAGCCGATTATCTGGTGCAGCAAAAGATTATTACTACTTTGGCACATTAACGCTCTCATGGAAATTTGAAGGCGGCGGTGGTGGTCTTAACTTATTCAGCGGTCGTGGCGGCAGAGGTGGCAACTGGGGTAAAAGCAGCAGAAGAGTGGGTTGTCCGAATTTTTAATGCAAAATACATCAAAAACCGATCATAAAATACGAAGGCTGTCTCAATTGAGGCAGCCTTCTTCGTT
>JANMYC010001082.1:0-2222 GCA_031381715.1 Saprospiraceae bacterium | reverse complement strand
AACAATGAGTTGTTCCTTGCAAAAACCTTTGGCTTGGGTACGGTTGATTATGCAAAAAATAATCCTAAGCGAAATATTAGACTCATTCACCGTTGGCATTTAGCAAATTTTGGCGAAATTAAAGAGAATTTTAGCGAACTCTTTAAACTCCCAAATATCAACTTCGAGATGTCCTTTAAATATAGTTTAGCCCACATGTATTCGACAGCTTTACCCCAAAGAATGTCAGAAAAACACACAACGCCATTGAAAGAATACAATTTAAAATCGCACCTCACCGTCAGAAACGACGACTTTTTTACCACAATTGGGGCGACCCCGATTTCGCACGGGCTTATGTCAACGGCATGATAAATAAAGGTGATTGGTTTGCAGGTTTCTATATGGGTTCAGATGGTTTTACGCCGACACGTACTTTTTTCAGCAAAAACAGCGTAACGCAAGGCACGCTTGAAGTTCAACGGCAATGGTATATGTTTAAACTGTGGGGGCGACTGTCCTATAATCCGAAAACAGATGATGCTGTTTTCAAAGATTTTATGACTATAAAATATCCGAAAATACCGTCCCAAGACCTATTTACAGCGTGGCAAAAGGCATCAAGAAGTTTAACGGCTGTTGGCGAACTGATAACAGGCACATTAGGACGAGACAATCAATGGTGGCCCGAGGCGTGTCAATCAATTGATAGTTTTATAACCGTCAAGGATTTCATCGAGGCAAAGCCCGATAAAGGTTCTATGTTTTGCAGTATTTCTGAAACGGGAGAAAACAAATGTGGCAAGAAAAAAAGTGCTTTCAGCGTTGCAGACGACATTGAAACGGACGCAAAAGCGGCACTTTTATTTGCAAATAGCCTTAAAATAGACGCAAATACTGAGGGGGGGGTAACTATCAATAATATAAAAGCGATGTCATATCTCGCTACATACTACGCTTACAAGATTCGTGGAGCAACGTATTTGAAGGCAAATGACAAGGAAAAAGCCAAAAATGCCCTCGGCACGGCTTATTGTCAATGGATGAATTATGCAAATCTGATGGACGCTATGTACACAGGCATGACAATGGCACGTTCATTAGACCTTTCTAACTGGCATATACATGACCGTTCAGTATTAAAAGAATATACCGACTTGGGTGGTATTGGCACGCCTTCGTGTGAAAAGTAGAATTAAAAAAATAATTTCAATAGACTACTTACTATAATTTTTTTTTATGAGAATAAAAGCCACAATTGAAAAGCTTCCGGGTGGAATGATGGTGATTCCACTATTACTAGGGGCGATTATTAAAACATTTTTTCCCCAATTAATTACAATTGGAGGTTTCTCAACTGCAATAGCTACCAATCCTTTGGCTATTTTGGGTGTATTTCTTGTATGTATGGGAGCTGGTATGGATGTTAAAGCTGCTCCCAATGCTTTAAAAATTGGCGTTGTACAAACAGTTACAAAATATGGTGTTGCCGTTGCTTTTGGATTTGCAGTTAATTATTTTTTTGGTGATAAAGGACTTTGGGGCATATCGTCATTGGCATTTATTGCAGCAATGTCTAGCACCAATGGTGGTCTATATACTGCTCTAACTGCTGAGTTTGGAACAAAGGAAGAAGTAGGAGCAATAGCTATACTTTCTGTTAAAGATGGACCATTTCTTACTATGATTGCTTTAGGAACTACAGGGCTTGCCTCAATTCCTTTAATGACATTGGTAGGCGTAATTTTACCTTTGGTTATTGGTGTAATTTTGGGAAATCTTGATTCTGAAATGCGGTCTTTCCTTTCAAAAGCGGGGATGGTAATGATTCCATTCTTTGCCTTTGGTTTGGGCTGTGGTATCAATTTACAAACAATCTATTTAGCTGGTTTTTCTGGCGTATTATTGGGCATATTAACGGTCATTGTTTGCGGGTTCTTTACTATTCTAACAGATAAAGCAACAGGTGGAACAGGTGTATCGGGTGCTGCATATGCAAGTACTGCAGGCAATGCCGTGGCAACCCCAGCAGCCGTAGCAATGGTTGACCCTTCCTTATCTAACATTGCCACCATTGCAACGCCACAAGTAGCCGCAGCGGTTATTACTACTGCCTTATTAGTGCCTATTTTAACAGCATATATAGCCAAAAGAAATAAAAAAATATTAGCTAAAGAATCAATTGTTGAATAGAGATGAAAATTGTAATCGCACCCGATTCTTTTAAAGGTAGTTTATCTGCA
>JANMYC010001064.1:0-2745 GCA_031381715.1 Saprospiraceae bacterium | reverse complement strand
CTTTTACCTGCAATTCTGCCAGATTGGGGCTGATGCTATCGGGCAAATCATTGGGGAAAAATGTAATAACTTTATCATTGACAGTGAGTCTTTTTTCAGTAACTGCAAAGCCCACCGCCGTTGCCGTAAAACTTTTACTACACGAGTACATAGTATGTTTTAAATCATTGCGGTAAGGATTCCACCACCCCTCAGTAATGACCTTTCCGTGGCGAACAATCATCAAACTATGCAGTTCATGCTTACTTTTTGAAACAGCATCGATAAAATTGATGATACCTTCGGATGAAACGCCTTCCGCTTCAGGTGTACTGCGGGGTAGGGAAGAGGATTTTTGAGCGAAGATATGGATGCTTAAAAGGACAAATAAAAGAGTAAGTCTCATTTTAGTTTTGGTTAATTATTATAACTTAATTGTTAAGAATGAAGCCAAATATAGCATATTTTAGACGTGAAATACTGAGGAGAGTGAAGATATGAAAAATCGATTAAATTATTGAGACATTTTCTGCCGCATACGGAATTGATGAACTGTTAAAACGTTCTTTATTTATTGTCAAAGGGAATTGAAGTTTTGATAACCAATTAATAGATAATCAATATGAAGAGTATTTTATTAAAAGGCTTTATTAGCTTGCATAAATATACTAAAATAGAAGTTAAAATGTGTATTTTAACCCTTTATTCGTATTATTACGGCTTTTAAAAAAGTAGAAATATATGCTCAAAATCGTTAAACAAGCGCAAAAAAACCTTAAAAAAACGGCTATTATAGCCGATAATCAGTCGTTTACCTACAAAGAGTTACTATTCGCTTCGGGTAATTTCGCCCGTCTTTTGCTCGATGGAACAGCCGATTTGAACGAAACACGCGTGGCTTTTATGGTCACACCTGGCTTCGATTATGTCCGTGTGCAATGGGGTATTTGGCAAGCGGGTGGTATTATTGTGCCTTTGTGTTTGACCTATCCGTTGCCGTCATTGCGTTATACCATTGAAAATTCAGAGGCAACATTACTCGTTGTTTCGCCCGAATATGCCGACCTATTGCAACCTTTGGCAATAGAAAAAAACATCCGTTTAATCGTCTTAGGCACAGACGATTTAGGCACAACATCTCTGAAATCCGACATCCAAAATCCGAAATATACTGAGGGGGTCGTTTTACCCGCCATTAATGAAAAACGTAGGGCGATGATTCTCTACACAAGCGGCACGACGAATTTACCAAAAGGCGTTGTCACCACACACGCCAATTTGAATGCCCAAATTTCATCGCTCATCAAGGCTTGGGAATGGACATCGGTAGATTATACAATCAATATTTTGCCTTTGCACCACGTTCACGGTATCGTCAATATCGTCAGTTGTTCGCTTTGGGCAGGTGCGTGTTGCGAGTTTTTACCTTCGTTTTCTGCCAAAGACCTATTTGAAACTTTCAAACAAGGTAAAATTAATGTGTTTATGGCAGTGCCAACCATTTATTTCAAACTCATTGCCCATTGGGAAAGCTTGCCAATTGAAGAACAAAAAGAACTGACCGACATCATGGCGTGTTTCCGTTTTATGGTGTCTGGCTCTGCTGCTTTGCCCGTTTCGGTGATGCACAAATGGGAAAAAATAAGCCGACACACCCTTTTAGAACGATATGGTATGACTGAAATCGGCATGGGTTTGAGCAATCCGTATCGCGGCAAAAGGTATGCAGGACACGTCGGTTATCCGCTTCCGAGCGTTCAAGCGCGTTTGGCAGATGAACAAGATAATGAAATTGCGCCAACTGAAATCGGCGAAATCCAGATAAAAGGTGCTACTGTTTTCAACGAATATTGGCGCAAACCCGAAGCAACCGCCGAGTCTTTTACCAAAGACGGTTGGTTCAAAACGGGCGATGTAGCGACGGTGGATACTGAGGGGGGGTATCGGATTCTCGGCAGAAATTCGGTGGACATCATCAAGTCGGGCGGCTATAAAATTTCCGCTTTGGAAATTGAAGAAGTGCTGCGGACACACCCTTCCGTAGCGGATTGTTCGGTAGTCGGCATTGACGACGATGAATGGGGCGAATTGGTTGTTGCTGCCGTTGTTCCCCAAAATGGGCATACCGATTTGGACGAATTAAACGCGTGGATGCGGACGCAAATGCCCACCTACAAAACACCTCGACAATACAAATTAACCCCCGAATTGCCGCGCAACGCGATGGGTAAGGTAACTAAAAATGATGTGAAAAAGCTTTTTTAAAAAAAAACAAGACGAAAAATGACAATTTATGGTGTTGCTTTATTAGCCGTGTGCTACATCGTCGGGCAGTTATTTGGCGAAAATTTGGGCAAATTGCTGGGCATTGATGCCAATGTTGGTGGCGTGGGTTTTGCCATGCTGATGCTCATTTTGTTGAGCGATTGGCTATCCAAGCGCGGGTTTATGAAACCCGAAACGGAGTCAGGTATTAGCTTTTGGAATCAAATGTACATACCCATTATCGTAGCAATGGCAGCAACCCAAAACGTTGCAGCAGCCATTTCGGGCGGGCTTTTAGCCATTTTAGCGGGCATTATCCCAACGGCTATTGCCTTTGCCATGATTCCGATGCTCTCACGTTTTTTTAAACCTAAAAATACGGAGGGGGGGCATAAGCATGGAAACAATCACTAATTTTTTAGCAAAAAACGGTTTAGTCGTTGCCTTTTTGGTCACAGGAGCGATTATGTATGCCGCCAATTTTTTGTCCATAAATGCCTT
>JANMYC010000295.1:0-5123 GCA_031381715.1 Saprospiraceae bacterium | reverse complement strand
GCTTTTATATCAAAACCACTCAATAATCCCTTTTCAAAACCCTTAATTCCGCCCAAAATCTCTTCGTGAAATGTGCCAATGGAGTTATTTATAGACTTATCCACTTGCCGCAGTATCTCCGCTTGAATCAGGCTCTCTTCATCCAAATTATTAAAATGGCTATCAAAAGTAAGTTTGATGGTATCAACTTTATTGCTGTAAAACTTTTTTTTACTGATATCATTTTTAGCTTTTACGTAAGCTTTATGCAAGTTGCTTACACATTGAATAAAGTGTTCATCTGAAATAAAATCAACGTATTTATTTTTCACTGTGCTTTCTTTTAAAACTTTAAATATCCTTTAAAATCAAAGTTAAAGGTAGTTTTTTTTGGGAATTTATCTCTAAAATTCCATTTCAAATTCCATTTCTCAATTCAAAATCTATCCGAAATTACCCCCCTCAGTATAAGAAGCTTTTTTACTGGTTTTTTCAATAAAATATTTGTTGAATGGGCTTTATATCATATTAATATTGGCTTTCAGCAAAGCAAATCGCGTTTGGAGATAAAAAAAGGCCAAAACCTTTGAAAACAATTATATTTTTATTTCTTTTGCTACCATTAACTTTTATTCTGTCTATCCTAAAGTTTTAAAAGTTATTAAAATGTAATCTAACTTAATAGGCGTAAAGAAATAAAGGCTGCTATTGTCGGGCTATAAAATGTAAAAAATGCGTCGCGAAGCGGAGTATTTTTTACATTTTATAGAGCCGACTTAAAAGATAGCAGCGTTTATTTTAGCCCAACTACTTAATATAACAAACAACCAAATTTGGTAATTAAAGGATGATGAATAAAAACCTACTTATCCATCATTATTAAAAAACAAGTCAAATTTATGAGCCTTTTTATTAGAAAACCACTCGACCAAATATTAGCTCAAGCCGCAGACAACGAAAAAGGTCTGAAAAGAACGCTTGGCGCTATGAACTTGGTTGCTCTTGGCATCGGAGCGATTATCGGTGCGGGACTTTTTGTCCGTACTGCCGACGCTGCGGCTAAAGCTGCGGGCCCCGCTGTCACATTGTCATTTATTGTAGCCGCCATTGGCTGTGCTTTAGCTGGCTTGTGCTACGCAGAATTTGCATCCTCAATCCCAATTTCTGGTAGTGCTTATGCTTATGCGTATGTAACTATGGGTGAATTAGTAGCATGGATTATTGGTTGGGCGTTAATTATGGAATATGCTCTGGGCGCTGCAACAGTATCCATCGCATGGAGTGAGTATCTCAATAAGTTGCTTGGGGGGCGAATACCCTATGAATGGTGTCATTCACCATTCGAAACCAGTGTTGATGGTATGGTGGGTATTATGAATTTTCCTGCACTCATAATTTTATTATTGCTGACTTTACTTTTAATAAAAGGCACCGAAGAATCTGCTTCGGTTAACGCTGTAATTGTTTTCTTAAAAGTAGCTATTGTATTGGTATTTATTGCAGTGGGTTGGGGTTATATCAATCCTGCTAATCACGTTCCGTACATGATTCCAGAAGGTACAGTGGGTCACGAAGGTGTATTTAAACATGGCTGGGGAGGTGTTCTTGGCGGAGCTGCCATTGTATTCTTTGCTTTCATCGGCTTCGATGCAGTATCCACAACCGCGCAAGAAGCCAAAAATCCGGGTAAAGATATGCCAATTGGTATCCTTGGCTCATTGGCTGTGTGTACAGTTTTGTATATTTTATTCGCGCACGTTTTAACTGGTGTTGCAAATTATACCGAATTCGCAAAAGCAGGTAAAGAAGCATCAGTGGCTTATGCTATTGACACTTATATGACGGGCTATGGCTGGTTATCCACCTTGGTGACTGTGGCAATTTTGGCAGGTTTTTCATCGGTGATATTGGTAATGTTGATGGGTCAATCGCGGGTATTCTTCTCAATGTCGAATGACGGTTTGATTCCTGAAGTGTTTGCTGAATTGCATCCTAAGTTCCGTACGCCTTACAAATCTAACTGGATTGTTTTTGGTTTCGTAGGTGCTTTCGCAGCATTTATTCCGGGCAGTTTAGCGGGTGATTTGACTTCATTTGGCACTTTATTGGCGTTCGTTTTGGTATGTGTAGGTGTTCTTTTACTTCGAAAAACAGACCCTAACTTGCCAAGACCTTTCCGTGCTCCAGCAGTTAATATAGTTGCTCCTTTGGGTGCTTTGGTATGCATCGGTATGATAGTGGCATTAGATAAATTCACCCTTTTAGCAGCATTCTCATGGATGGCTTTAGGTTTAATTATCTATTTTATTTATGGTAAAAATCATAGTAAATTGAGACAATAGTCTTCATTTTAAATTAATATTGAAAAAGGCTCTCATTATCAAAATTGATAATTGAGAGCCTTTTTACTAATATTAAAATTGATCTTTTATAACTTTACAATTCGTTGATTATCAACATTTTGCACATCTAATATCTGTTTATACTGAGGGGTATCAAAGATGTCTTTCAGCATGGTAAGAAGAGCGAACCAAAGGACCACTTTCCACAAATTTGAACCCTTTTGCCATACCTATTTCTTTATATTCAGCGAAGACGTCGGGGTGAATGAATTCTGCAACTTCAATGTGCATTTTAGTCGGTTGTAAATATTGACCGAGAGTAAGCACATCACAACCGTTTTCAACCAAATCGTCCATGGCTTTATACACTTCTTCTTTCAACTCGCCTAAGCCGAGCATGATACCCGTTTTGGTGCGTTTGCCGTACTCTTTTGTTCTTTTTATTTGCTCTAAGCTGCGCTCGTACTTGGCTTGGGGTCTTACCTTTTTATAAAGACGACCCACTGTTTCCATATTATGCGATACCACTTCTTGTCCACCTGAAATCATTCTTTCCAGAGCTTCCCAATTGGATTTCACGTCTGGAATCAACGTTTCAATAGTCGTTTCAGGAGAAAGTCCCTTGACATTGACGACCGTTTGAAACCAAATTTCAGCGCCTCTATCTTTTAATTCATCTCTATTTACGGAAGTTAAAACGGCATGTTTTACACCCATTAATTTAATGGCTTCGGCAACTCGACGCGGCTCGTCTTCATCATATTCATTCGGGCGACCCGTTTTAACGGCACAAAATGAGCATGAACGGGTACAGGTATTGCCCAAAATCATGAATGTGGCGGTGCCTGCACCCCAACATTCACCCATATTAGGGCAATTTCCACTCTGGCAAATTGTATGGAGATTGTAGGTATCTACAAGGTTTCTTACTTTTTTAAAATCCTCACCAATCGGAAGTTTTACGCGCAACCAATCAGGGCGAGCTTGGCGTTGTGGTTTGGACTCAGTAATGGGCAGTTCTATCATAAAATGACCTTAAAATGGTTGAAAATTTGCAGTTTTTAAATACGGTACATTTTAATTAAGAACAATGATTTAAACTATTTAATGATAAACCCCCTCAGTATTTGATCCATTTTATTATAAAAAACGGCAACAAATCCTAAAACAAAAGGCTGTAAAACTTCATAAATCGTTATTCATTAATCATTATTCATCAATCAAAATTAGTTCCTCTTACCTAACTGCAAAGATACATAAAGGTTCATAAAATAAGGGCGATTCTCTTCGCTAATCATAATTGGAAGTTTTTTAGGGAATACATCGAGCATAATCCCCACTTCCATGGCTCTTAAAAACTCATCAAATGCACCCCAATCGAGATGAAGTCCCAACTGACCATGCACGCCAGGGATGATAGAAGACTCACTAATACCTTTTAATAAAGAACCTTTTCCTCTAATTCTGTAGGGGTCGAGGAAATCTTTAGCGGATTCAGGTGTGTATTTTATTGCGGTGCTGACGGTCAAGTCGCGTTGGCGGCCTACTTGAAGGTAGTATGGTTTGAGTATCGCACCAGTGATGCCTCCAGAATAAGAAACGCCGACAGCAACACCCTTTTTAGACGCTTTTTCAGTGAAATATCTTTTCGCACCTGTGCCAACTCTTAGGGCAAAGCAATAATTCTGCTTGCCAAATGTGTATGAACCAAAGCCTGTTGTGGGCTGAGGATTTGAGAAATCAGTGGATTTTTTACTTTCTTTGAAATGCTTTAATTCCCCAATCTGAAAATTATAAAACGTAGTTTTGTAATACGTTTTCAATTTTGCGGATTGAAAGCCCACAGCCCAGCCGTGCGTGTGCAGCCTCATATCAAAAGATTTTTCGTGGTCGTAGATAATTCCTTTAATATCTTTGTTCAAGCGAGATTGACCCATGACTATCATTGGGAAACTCAATAATATGAATAAGTAAGTAATTTTCATCTTAATATTACATTAACTACAATTCAGAAGACATTTTGTTCAAATATACATAACTTGTATAAATATTGCTTGATTATTTTTAAAAACGAATAAAATTTTACCGAAATCAGTAAAAGGGCTTTATTCTTCTTTCGATAAACCCTAAAATGATTTCTAAAATTTAAACAATTTAAAACAAAATATGTTTAAAACGGTCACTTTTAGCTATCTTTACGCATCATAAAGTTTCATTAAAAAATCAACGCTTGAAGTACACTATATATTACGGATTATCTTTTGATGAGGTTGTTTTTCAAAAGCCCCAAGATGAATCAGGTGTTTTATACTTGGGTTCGAAAGGCTTTTTGCACTTTTTGGAAGCCCATTTAGGTCTCGAAGGGCACGTCGAGCGACTTGAACACATCCGTACTGAGCAATACCGCCAAGCATTGCGTAAGTATCTGAAAAATCATTCCAATATTTTTTATAGAAACTCCTTTGAAGCTGACCCTTTGGCTTGTGCAGAATCGTTGCTGGCAAGGCGGGACGAGTTGCTTTTGGCGGGTTGGGATTTTAAACCCGTTGATGCATTTCCTCGTTTGAACACGCTCGCTGAAATTGAAAAACAATTCACGGATTCCAAAAAACTTTTAGAAGGTACTGCCGACCGTTTTGATGCCGTTTTGCAGGCGGTTGCTGAGCAGGAAATACCCGTTGACCATATTTTTATCAACGAACCGGAGCATTTGCTACCCCCTCAGTATAAAAGGCTTTTTGAGATTTTAAGGTATAAAAAAGTGCAAATTTCTCCGATTGAAATGCCTAAAAACGACCTTTC
>JANMYC010001051.1:0-9851 GCA_031381715.1 Saprospiraceae bacterium | reverse complement strand
AATTATCGTAATTACTTAGCCAGATAGTCGCGTACGCTCCGTTTATCCACTGTTTTTTCAGATATAGACTAATTTACAAAGATTTTTTAAAATTACGTATAAATCAGTGTAAATCAGTCGATTTCAGTGTAATCAGTGGCTAAACGGAGCGTAAGCGACTGCGTAGCTAAGCAATTACTAATAATCAATAATCAATAATCAAACTCACCATTTTATTTTTTTTAATCTTTCCACGATTTCAAACACAGCGGGGCACACTTTTGTGTTTTCGATGGTAATGCGGGTGAGTCCCGCCATATTTTTCCGATTGGTATGTGGATATTCTTTACAGGCTTTGGGACGCACATCATAAACCATGCAGTAGTTATCAGTATCCAAGAAGATACAAGGGGCAGAATTGAGGACATAATCACCATCGTCATCTAAATGCAAATAGCGTGAAATGAATTCCGAAGACTTCATTCGGTAGTATTTGGCAATGCGTTTTATATCGCTTTCCATAAAAATCGGGCTGGTCGTTTTACAGCAATTGGCACAGGCGAGACAATCGATTTCGGTAAAAACATCGTCGTGTTGGTCTAAAAAAGCATCATCCACTTTTTTAGATTTTTTATCCTTCAAACGCGTTAAAAACTGCTTATTTTCCTCAAATTTCGTTTGCGCTAATTGATTAAACTCTTCTATCATTTTTATTAGACAACAGATGTATAGATTTTAGAAATTGGACTTTTTATTATCATTTATCATTTATCATTTATCATTTATCACTTACCAACTCACCGTCACTTTACCGATTGATTTTCGACTTTCGAGGTAATCATGTGCTTCGGCTATTTGTTCCACCGAGAAAGTTTTATCTACTTTAGGTGTAATAATGCCGTTTTCAGCCATTTTAACCACCTCAGTGATGCAATGTTTAAAGACGTGTTCGCGATTATCGGCAATTTTAAGCATATTGACACCAATAATGGCTCTTGAGGTCATCAGTAATTGGATAGGAGAGAAGATGCCGAAATTAATTGCCATTTTGATGGTTTGGAGCTTATTGGTGTTGTTGCCGTTGATTTGCTCGGCTGCTCCAAAGGTGACGATGCGTCCGGCTGGGTTCAATAATTTGAAACCCTTTTTAAAGGTGCTGCCGCCTAAGCTATCAAATATGACATCGACCCCCTCAGTATTGGAGTGGTTTTTAATGATTTTCACGAAGTCATCTTTGGTATAATCAATGGCTACATCTACGCCGATGGATTTGAGGTAATCCATTTTTGAAGTGGACGCTGTGCCATAGACAATGCATTTTTTATGTTTAGCCATCTGAACCAATATACCTCCAACGCCTCCCGCCGCCGCTTGCACCAATACTTTATCACCTTCATGCAGATTTACGCTTTCAAAAGCGCAATAATAGGCGGTGCAAGCTTGGGTAGCTAAAGCCGTAGCCGTTGCAAAATCCATCGAATCTGGAATGACCGCCATGCCTGATTCTTTGGTCACAGCATATTCAGCATAGCCGCCAAAACGGGTTAAAGCAGCTACCCGTTGCCCAATTTTGAATTCAGTGACTCCTTCGCCTACTTCGTGTATGATACCACCCACATCATATCCCAACACCGCTGGATTTTTAGGTGCTTCGGGATATAAACCCCTGCGGGCTACTACATCCGCGAAATTCAGCCCAAAATGAGCCACTTTTACCACTATTTCACCTTTTCCTGCTTTAGGAATAGGTGCTATGTCTATCTTAAATGCTGTGTCGCTATTGCCGTATTTTATCAAATAAACTGCTTTCATATTGCTTAAATTATTGTATTGTTAAACCTGCCTGTCGCAGACAGGCAGATTGTTTGTTTTAATCAACAGTACAACAATACAATAATTTAGCAAGACAACAGTACTGCATTTCAAAAAATTACTCCACCTTAATCCGTGAAGTTTCACTTTCAGAAGCGGCGCCACGGTTGCGGGCACTTTTCACCTTAGTATTACCAAATTGATAACTGAAAGTCATGCGCGCATTGCGGGAGTATTGTCTTTGAAAAAAGTCTACTCGGATGCCTTGTATATCAATGACCGCATTGGTTTTTTGATTGTATAAAATGTCGCTGAAGTTAAAGCTTAAACGACCTCTTTTATCCCAAAAAGTTTTGGATGCTCCGATATTCAAACCGCCCATCGAGCCAATTGTGAGGAACTCATTGAGGAATTTTGTCATGTAAAAACCATTGACTTCGACCTTGATTTCTTTAGGTAATTTAGCGGTTACTCCCCAATATGCCAACCAATGCCAACGGTCAGCCTTGTATCTAAAGCCTTGATAATCAGCATTATAAGCATTATAAATGGCTTGATTGCCACCAAATCCGTCGAGCCATTTACCCAATTTTATGGGGAAATTGACTTGAAATGTCCAGTTAGAGAAGTTGGCTAAGTTTTGTGCTGTGGTGAATGTTTTGGTGCCTTCCACTTGTGGGGCATTTTCAATAATTACATCATTGGTCACGGAGCGTTCAATGCTGATAAAAGGCTGCCCATCATACACCACGGAGAGCTTGCCAGCATTCGCAATCTCGGGTAATAAATTAGGATTGCCACGGGTGTAAGTCAATGAATCTATGAAATACGTGAACGGATTTTGTTGTTGAAAACCCGGGCGGTTCACTCGGCGGCTATATCCCGCTTGGATGCCAATGTGTTTATTCACGTTATACATGGCACTTGCACTCGGAAACCATTGCAAATAATTGCGGTCAAGTACATTTTTATTCATCGAAGTACCCGTTACGACGGTTTGTTCTGCCCGTAATCCACCGTTTAAGTCAATTTTACCGATTTTTTTACTTAAATTAACGTACCCTGCATTGATATTTTCTTTGTACAAAAAGTCGTTGGATTCTCTTGTAGAAAGTTCTTTTGCGCGCGAGAATTTCAAATCATTATTAATGGTTGCAAAGCTGGATTTCCAACCCGTTTCAAGCTTAAAAGTGGAGTCAATTGGGCGAATATAATCCGCTTTTCCTACCCAAATATCCACGGGTTGCGTAACACTTTGTTGAGAAATGGAGCGCTGACTGTTCGCCTCGTTTTTATAAATCGTCAAATCATTGGTGCTATTGGTATTAAAACGGTTATAATCCAAATCAAAATTGAAACTATGACCCGTTTTAGCGTCAATATCATGCTTGAAATTAAAATTGCTTGAATAACCCGAGCGGCGCGAATCACTCAAATTATCGGTAATAAAAGAGTTGGTTTTCTTCGTCAAATCTTGGGTGAAAACATCCGTAGTGCTCGTAGCATCACCATCGCCCGTTCTGCCCCAACCCCTCAGTATAACACCCAAAGTAGTCTTTTTAGTGGCGTAAATATCAGCTCCCACGCGTAAGTTTCTGTAAGTATAATCCGTTTCTTCAAAATTATAGCCTTTAAAAACTTCATTATTAATGTAGCGAGTCGTTTTTATGATATTAAAATAATCGCCTTGATTATAATTTACGCTACCAAATAAATTCAGAATACCGCTTCTGTAATTCATTGATAATGAGGGACTTACACGATAATAATTGCGGTTTCCAGCGTTCACATCACTTTGGTTGACCTTGAAACCACCCAAAGTCATGCTTGCCGTACCCGTCAAGCCCAATTCAGCATTGCGTTTTAAAATGATATTCAAGATGGGGCCACCTGAGGCATCAAACTGAGCACCTGGCTGTGATATTAATTCGATTCTATCGATTTGGTCGCCCGGCATATTCCGCAAAGCCTCATTTACATCGGAGTATTGCGAAGGCTTTCCGTCTATCCAAACTTGCACGTTTTTATTACCACCCAAAGTTACCTTATCTTGAATGATGATAACGCCCGGTACTTTTGTTAAAATTTCTAAAGCAGTGCCCCCTGCAGCGATGGTGCTATTGGCGACATTTACTATCAAACGGTCGGCTTTTTGCTCAAAAAGTGGGCGAGTGGCAGTGACCACCGCAGCATCCAACATTTTTGAAGCGGGCTTGAGGGTCATATCCACCGTAGCCGTTTTACTATCTTCTTTAATGGTAAAAGATTCTGAAAATGTTTTGTCGAAGCCAACTGAACTCGTTAATATGCGATAAAAACCCGCCGATACTGAGGGGATGCTGTAAGCTCCGTTGTCATCACTCAAAGCTCCTTTTACGAGGCTTGAATCTTTGGCAGCAATCAAAGCCACGCTTGCAAAGGGAACAGCTTGGTTTTTATCGTCTTTAATGGTTCCTTGGATGGTGATTTGAGTGTGGGCAGCAAAGCTTAAAAAAATGGAAAAAGTAATAATAAACAGTTTTTTCATGACATAAAATTTAGTGATAGAGACAAAAAGTTAGGTGAAAGAGTTGCATTATAGTTTTTAGATGAGACATTTTAATAATTGGTTACACCTATTGACTGTAATGTATTTTTTTTGTTTTATTTAAAAATGTAGAACAAAAGTCTCTTTAAAAAAAGCAACCATCGCTTCAAAATATAATATGACACATCTTAAAAGCGGGTTAAATTCTTTTTGATACTTCAAATATCCATTATTCGTTATTTTTTTATTTTAATTAAAAACTGAACTGTGGAAAAACGTATCTCAATGCACATTTTAAAGGAGTGAAATAAAATGCTTAATGAACATTACAAAGGTGAATTAATCCGTGATGAGTTACAAAAGGAATCGGCGAAACTGGTTTTTTTGACCGCCAAAAGGGGATGTATTTTATCAACAAGTAAAAAGTATATTGAAGTACCCCCTCAGTATTTTTAATAAAATACCTTATTTTTGTATAAAAATTAAGAAAATGAAACTATTAATAGATGTTGAAGAGGCTCAAATTGATTTTATGCTTGACTTGCTTTCAAAATTTGATTTCGTTAAAATTGATACTGACGAAGAAGAATTGACCGATGATGAAAAAGGCTTTATTGAAAGTCGTCTTTTGCATCATCAAGAAAATATGGATAAGGCTATCCGTTGGGAAAATTAATATTTTTATTGTCAAGGTTTCATTTGTAGAAAAGCAATATTTATTGATAACAGCAATTCCTTACATGGAACGCTTGTCATTCTGAAGCGCAGCGAAAGAATCTGAATTATAAAGTGAAACGAGTGAATTTAAAGCAATTATTGATATTCAGATTCTTTCGCTGCGCTTCAGAATGACAAAAAGCTACGCTTTTTTCCATATACATAATTCCTATTTTCGATAAATAAAAAAACGGCTAAACTATTGAAAATCAATAATTTAGCCGTTGAAATTTTATATCTAAAAAGATAATTTATCTTCTGCGATCATCTCTGCCGCCGCCTCTGCGGTCGTCACGACCACCACCACGACGGTCATCTCTGCCGCCACGGTCACGGTCTCCACCGCCGCCACCGTCGCTCATCACGTAAGGCTCACCGTTGGGAGATGGAAGGATGGCTTTGCGTGAAAGACGCAATTTGCCTGACCTTTTATCGATATCAATAATTTTAAATGTCACTTCATCACCTTCTTTGAAGGCTTCTTCTACGTTATCAATGCGGCTCCAAGACATTTCAGAAACGTGTAATAAACCGCTCTTTCCGCCTTTGAAATCAATGAAAACGCCGTAAGGCATCACCGTAGCGACATTACCCGTGTGTACATCACCCACTTCTGGAGTATAAACAATGGCATTGACCATCGCCAAAGCTTTGTCAATGGCATCTCTACCTGGTGCGAAGATACTGATATAGCCTTTACCTTCTTTTTCCTCGATGGTAATAGTAGTACCTGTAACGCGTTGCATTTCTTGGATAATTTTACCGCCGGGTCCGATTACGCCGCCAATAAATTCTTTATCAATGATGACTTCAACCATCCGTGGAGTATGCGGTTTGTAATCAGCCGCAGGGTCAAGGATGGCTTTTTTCATTTCTTCAATGATATGCAAGCGTCCAGCTTTGGCTTGAACCAAGGCTCTTTCAAGCAAATCGTAAGGAAGACCATCTACTTTGATGTCCATTTGGCAGCCACAAATACCTTTTTCAGTACCGGTCACCTTGAAGTCCATATCACCCAAAGCATCTTCATCACCTAAGATGTCAGAGAGGATAGCTACTTTAGACCCCTCAGTAATTTTGCCGCCTTCGGCAATCATACCCATTGCAATACCCGCAATATGTCCTTTGGTTTGGATACCTGAATCCATCAGAGCCAATGAACCTGCGCAAACAGTCGCCATAGATGATGAACCATTGGATTCCAAAATATCAGATACGATACGAATTGTGTAAGGTGTTTCAGGTAAAACTGCTTTGATTGATCTCGCAGCTAAGTTGGCATGACCCACTTCACGACGACCTGGTCCACGTTGCGGTTTTACTTCACCCACTGAAAAGCCCGGGAAGTTATAGTGTAAAAGGAATCTTTCATCGCGGAAATCCAAAACTGTATCATAAAGGGCTGCATCGAGCTTTGTACCAAGAGTCAATGAAGTCAATGATTGAGTTTCACCACGATTGAAGATTGCCGAACCATGTGCTGATGGTAAATAATCCACTTCACACCAGATAGAACGCACTTCATCGAATTTACGACCATCCAAACGAGCATTTTCTGTCAACATTGTATCGCGGACAGCTTCTTTCTTCATTTTATTGAAATATTCAGAGAAAAACTTAGAATTTTCTGCCATATATTCGTCTCCGAAAGCGTCAGCAAGGGCATCTTTTACCTCATCTTTAGCCGAGTCAAACGCTTTTTTACGCTCTCCTTTAGAGCTTGCAGAAAGAGTAATGGCTTTGATTTTCTCTTTGCCGATTTCCTTGATTTTCTCTTTCAAGCCTTCATTCTCTACAGAAGGAGCAACTGCCATTTTAGGCTTACCAACCTCAGCGGCAAACTTTTCAATCACTGCAATTTGCTCTTTGATGTGAATATGACCGAATTTGATGGCTTCAACCAATTCATGCTCTTGAACTTCTTTACTTTCACCTTCCACCATTGTTACATCTTGTGCCGTTGCACCTACTATGATGTTGATGTCCGCTTCTTTGAGTTCAGTAGTGGACGGATTGATTTTGAATTCGCCGTTGATGCGGGCTACACGTACTTCTGAAATGATTTGCTCAAAAGGAATATCTGAAATAGCCAAAGCTGCTGATGCTGCCAAAGCTACAAATGCATCCGGTGGTGTCTCTTTATCAGCCGAAATAAGGTTGATGACGATTTGAGTGTCGTTCATGTATCCATCAGGAAATAATGGACGAATAGCACGGTCAACCAAACGTGAAATCAATACTTCATAATCATTTAATCCTCTTTCACGACGGAAAAAATTACCGGGAATACGCCCCAATGAAGCATATTTCTCTTGGTAATCCACTGAAAGTGGGAAGAAACTTTGGTCTGGTCTGGCTTCTGGCGATGCTGTAACGACAGCAAAAAGCATGGTTTTACCCACGCGCACAACCACAGAGCCGTTGGTGAGGGTCGCTAATTTACCCGTTTCGATGGTAACTTCGCGTCCGTCAGGTAGGTTAAATGAGGTTGATAAAGGAATTTGCTTTCCCATTTTTTTTTGACAAAAACAATTATTGCTCTAATTAAAAGCCAATAAAATAGCTTGAAAAAATACTTTTAATCAAAACGGATGATATAATGTTTGTAAAAAGATACCCCCTCAGTATTGGGAAGATTTTGAATGATTAATTGTTTCACAAAACCTGAAATGCGTTAATCATTTAAAAGGAAAGACAATCAAGAACGTGGTTCAATGAGTTTTAAAGCATTGAATGTCAATACTTTAAATCGGTTTTAACAAAATCCTGATTACAAATTCAATCCACTGATGGGGATATTGGAGGTCAGATTAGGGAAAGATTTATTTCAACTTGTTTTTGAGTACGGGTTAATCAAAAACGCTGCGTTGAATATTCTACTTTTAAAATTACCCTTTCTAATTTGCCGCTCCCGTAATGCTATTTTTTAATTTCTACGCAAAGTTAGAAAAACAGTTTTATTATTCATTAAAATTCTGCATTTTATTAAATTTTTTCGGGATTTCAGATTTCAAGATTCCAAATTCCAAATATATGTATTTTGAAATTTGGAATCTTGAAATCTGGAATTTGGAATCTGAAATCTTGAAATTTGAAATCTTGAAATTTGAAATTTTGGAATCTGAAATTTGGAATCTGAAATTTGAAATCTTGAAATCTTGAAATTTACTCTCGATTCATTTCAATATTCACTTGTTTACCAATTCGGATAGGTACGGTTTCGACTTCTACGTTCGATATTTCGAGACCAAAATCTTCTTGGGTGGATAAACTGAGCTTCTTGAGCATCCGATACACTCGTATCACAAACTGGTCGAGCGCGCTAATTTCATCATCCGTGGAAACGCGGCTATTGATGAGGATGAATTTGAAATCGGCGGGCAGACTGTGTTTTCTCAAACTTGGATAGTGGCTAAGTTCGTCCACTTCTCCATTTTGCTGCATTTCTTCTACTATTTTAGAGAACATCAAATTGACTTTATGCTCTACCTTAAAGCCAAATTTCAGTTTTATAAAAAATATTTTACCGGGTAGGAGAGTAGTTACTTTATAGTTTTTTACAAAAGGTTCGTCGCAGATATCTACATGCACAAACCAATAAATATCCGCTCTTTTGGGGCGTTTTCTGAAAATAGAATAGACGATATTGGTATCAATTTTAGAACTATTATCACTCATTGCCATATAAACCAAATTGGTGGATTCTTTTGCGATAGTATCATCGTTCATGAGGTCTTTTAGCATGGGTATATGCGGCGTAAAATCCACATTGCTGAGGTGGCGTTGGCGTATTTGCTTGGCTTTGTACCAGCAAAATATAAAGAAAAATAATATAAAACCTATCAATAAGCTGAACCACCCACCATGTGAAAATTTGAAGACTAAATTTGATATTAAAAAAGAGAATTCTATCATGAAAAGTATCATACCGATGCCAATAATGCGTATTTTTTCCACTTTTTTCATGTGCATCAAATGTAGTAACAGCAATGTCGTCATCAACATATTGATAATAATTGCTAATCCATAAGCGGCTTCCATTTTTTCAGATTCTTTAAATACAAGCTGAACGGTTACACAGCCTATCAGTAGAAACCAATTGATACTCGGAATGTATATTTGTCCTTGAAGTTGGGTCGGATAATTGACTTTTAATTGAGGCCATAATTTCAATTTCATGGCTTCATTCACGAGGGTAAAACAGCCAGTTATCAAGGCTTGGCTCGCGATAATGGTAGCCATAGTAGCGATGGCTATGCCATAAGGTAAAAAACTGGCGGGAATAAGTGCATAAAATACGCTTTTAGGTTCATAGACCTGTCCATCAAAATTATTCATTAAA
Organism: Saprospiraceae bacterium; assembly: GCA_031381715.1. Taxonomy (GTDB): domain Bacteria; phylum Bacteroidota; class Bacteroidia; order Chitinophagales; family Saprospiraceae; genus JAAFJT01. Next base: position 474 of record JANMYC010001051.1, on the reverse strand, counting down.
AAGGCGGCTTGACCTAAATAATTGATGGTTAAACATATAAAAGCCAAGACCCAACTAATGCGTATATTGTGTTTGCCGCAATGCCCTAAATCACTATAAACAGCTTCTCCTCCTGTAGTGCAAAGGAAAACCGAGCCTAAAAGCCAAAACCCGTGCAGACCCGAAATTTGTCCACGATAATTTGTTATCAAATTTAGGGCATAAACTGGGTTAAAAGCCTTCAATACTGAGGGGTATTGCATTATCTGAATAAGCCCCAAAGTGGCTAACATCCCGAACCAAATCAACATAACCGGACCGAAGGCTTTACCGACTACATTGGTGCCAAATTGCTGCATCACAAAAAGCAATATTAAAATGGTGACAACTATGGGAATGGTTTGGATATGTTGAAAATCTATGCCCCATCTTGTGCCCAAATTAGCTAATCCTTCTACTGCCGATGATACTGAAATGGGAGGTGTGATGAAACCG
>JANMYC010001048.1:0-4606 GCA_031381715.1 Saprospiraceae bacterium | reverse complement strand
TTCAGTGTAATCAGTGGCTAAACGGAGCGCAAGCGACTGTACAGCTAAGCAATTACAAAATATCTATAAAAAGCCTTAAAAAAGCTCGATTTCGTTACGAAATCGGGCTTTTTTTATGCCGAATATCACAAAATTCATAGGGCGTTGCCCTATGCTGATATATCTCGCCCTTTCATGGCTTTTAACTTGTGCTTCGGGAAAGATTTAGATTTTTTTTACACGCACACACCATTATTTTCCTTTCCCGCATCTCTCCAAATAGACATGTCTTTTTGAAAACACATTTTATCACTTCCAATCGGGTCACGCTCGATTTTAAAACCACTTAAAACTATGGCTAATTTCACTCCTAAAGGAAAAAATGCACCTACCGTAGATATGACACCTATGGTCGATTTGGGTTTTCTTTTGATTACCTTTTTCATGCTCGCATCATCGTTTATGTCGCCTAAAATTATTAAAATGTTATCGCCTGCCGATACCGACGACTTCACTACCGCCCCGCCTTTGAAATGCTCCAAATCACTGACTTTAATCGTGGATGCCAGCAATAAAGTCAAATATTACACCTGCCCTGAAAGCAGTCAACCCGATAGCATTGATTTTTCGGCTAAAGGATTACGTAAATTAATTTTGAATAGGCAGCAAGAAGTTCAAACGCAATGGGGCGATAAAAAAGAATTGATTGTGCTTCTAAAATTAACGCCCAATGCTCCATACAAACAACTTGTGGATGCGATTGATGAAATGAATTTGACCCAATCCACGTTCATTATGGCGCATTTGGATAAACAGGATTCTACTGTTTTGAAATGGTAGTTTGAAAGAATACCCCCCCGAGAAATCGGGGACAGAGTCTCAGTATCAGAGCGATTTTTGGAGTATTTTTTATTAAAAAAATTAAAACTCAGTAGTTAAAAACCTTTAGACCTTAATTTTAATAATCTATAAATCATTTATTCTTAGCATCTTATTTAAATATTAAAATTATAAAATGCAAGAAATTACTATCTGAGTAAAAATATTTTTATAAAAATTTTAGAACCTCGTACACCAAAACACTAACTTAATACATCTTCTAAAATAAGCATCGATGCCTTCTTAAAAAATAATTCTTAAAACATTTAAAATTCAATATCATGGATTCAATGAATTGGAAAAAAGCAAGTCTGGATGATGTCATTTTTGAACATCGTAACAAAGCCTACGGCGCATATTTATTGCGTCAGAAATACAGTGGGCACATTAAAAAAGCGGCTTTAGTGGGTACATCATTGTTTTTACTATTGGTAAGCAGTCCTTTGATTGCTGATAAAATGAAAGGCACTTATGCATTCATGGACAATACAGCGGTCACGATGGCTGAATTGCCTAAAGTAGCACCGCCACCAGTAGAGCCACCAAAACCCAAGCCACCTGTAACTCCTCCTCCAGAAAAACAGATTAAAACTATCACTTTTACGCCGCCCAAAGTGATGGATAACCCAATTGAGGAGCCGCCAATGCCTAAAATGGATGAAATAACAGCGGCTGTTTCTACAAAAACTCAAGAGGGCGTGGAAGGAAATTTGCCTCCAATCGCAGCACCCGAAGCACCTCCAGTGGGTACAGAAGAACCTAAAAAAGTGGAGGCGACTAAGGATGTTGACTTTATCATAGTAGAGCAGATGCCAGAATTCGAGAACGGTGTTAAAGCAATGTATGATTTTTTAAGTAAAAATATCGTGTATCCAACAATTGCAAGGGAAAATGGGATTGACGGAACTGTTTATGTGGGTTTTGTGGTGAATAAAGATGGTGTCATCCGCGATGTGCAAGTTAAAAGAGGCATTGGCGGAGGCTGTAATGAAGAAGCCATGAGAGTCGTAAAAATGATGCCTCGTTGGAAGGCGGGGAAGCAAAACGGTAAGGCGGTGAATGTGGCGTTCACGATACCCGTGAAATTCAAATTGAGTTAAGCGAACTAAAATTATCTCGCAGATATTGAAATTGCAAAATTTTGATTGTCTGCGAGAAATTTTAATCAAAAATAAGCCTATCTGACCAAATAAAATTTTACCTTTAAAAGACTATCCTAATAAATACTTTTGAAAATATTGGGAATTTCTAAATCAAATTATCTTTGTGCAAAATGAATGTAATGAACAATCAATTGCCTTATTATTTTAGGATGTTCGTAGCCCTTGGCTACATAGTTATTGGTGTAATCGCTCTAACAACCAACGCGGGAGAATTGATGACTGGAAGCAAAGCCTTCGGCATGGCATTCGCTTTCGGATGCATCGCTTATGGCTTATTCAGAGCTTACCGCAACCAAAAAAAATGGGATAAACCCACTCATGAAGAGTAAATAAAATGTTAGGTAAAATACATATTTTACTCAACATCAAAGGAGTAATAAATATTTAAGCTGATTAGAAATTATGCACTCCTTAATTTTAAACTTAATACTCTTTATGAAAAAGAAAAATTTATAAAAATGAAAAAGTATTTGTCTTTTTTAATAGCCATAGTCCTATTTTCAATGGGATGTGCATCTTCCAATGAAAACAGCGAAACAATTGATACGCCCACAGCGGGGAATATCAGCCTATCAGTGGATGAAACTTTGCAGCCCATTGCGGATGCTCAAGTGGATGTTTTTCAACATCAGTATCCGAATGCTAAAATTAACATTCGTTACCGCTCAGAAGCAGAATGTGTTAAAGAGCTATTCGATGATAGCTGTAAACTCATCATATTAGGTCGGCAATTAACCACCGAGGAATTGACTTCTTTTAAAAATAGGAATATGAATCCGCCGCACACAAAAATTGCAACGGATGCCATCGCCATCATAACAAACCGAAATAGCAAAGACACGACTTTCACTTATGACCAAATACTCAAAATACTGAGGGGCCAGAACGGACAGTATAATATTGTATTTGATAATCAAAATTCGGGTACAGTGAGTTATATATTGGGCATGGCGGGTGAAAAGCAAATGCCAGCCAATGCCTACGCTGCTAAATCGAACTTAGAAGCCGTAAATTATGTCGCCACGCACGATAAAGCCATTGGCGTAATCGGTTGGAGTTGGATCAGTGACTCTGATGACCCTAAAACCAAGGAATACCTTTCTGCTATCCGCCTGGTTTCGTTGGGCACTAAAGAAGCAAAAACGACTGAAACGTACAAGCCTTATCAGCTAAATCTGGCTCAAGGGAAGTACCCCCTCAGTAGAGAAGTGTTCATTATCCAAAGGTTGAGAAGCAATGGCCTTTCAGCTGGTTTTAACGCTTTTGTTTTATCAGAAATTGGTCAAACCATCATTTTAAAAGCAGGCTTGCTACCTGCTCACCAACAGGATCGATGGATTGAAATGACTACGAAGCCCGTTGGAAAAGTAAAAAATAATTAAATCATTTGTGACTCCGCATGATAATAAAATACCCTATTTCAAATCATTGGTGAATGCTGCAAAGCGCCAATTTATCTTTTGATTTTATGAAAAGGCATAGAATATCATTTTAAAATTATTTATATACTATTGATAATCACCTCTTTAGAAAATAGAAATTATTTTTTTTTGAGTAAGGATTAAAAAACAAAGGGTATTTCATAATTTTGCCCGAGTTTTAAATTAAATTTTGTATTTTTCAAGAATAAAAAGTTTAAATTTTCTTTAACAAATAAAAAAGAACCATTTTAACAAGTTTTGAGTCTATAATGTAACGGTTGAAATATTTTGAATAAAAAGTACAGAATTTTAAATCATCAGCCTCACATTCAAAACCCAATTTTTCTAAAATAAAACATTTTAAACAACAATGAAAAGAATTAAAGTTGTGTTTTTCCTACTCCTTGCGGCTATGACCATGAACGCTCAAATTGAAGCAGCCAGAGGTCACATTGCTAACGAAAACTATGGTGAGGCGAAGAAGGTATTGAATCAGTATTTGACAGGAGAGAAAGATCCGCTCAAGCAAGCAGAGGCTTATTATTGGTTAGGCGAATGCGACTATCTTGATATTGTTCTTGATAAAAACTCTTCTAAAGAAGAAAAAGCAAAAGCAACTGCCTCTACAAGAGATCAATACAATAAAGGCTTGACGATTGCCAAAAGTAGCCCTCATTGCCAAGTGGGTATGGGTAAATTACTCTTAGACGCAAAAAATGGTAAAGAAGCCCTTAAAACCTTCGATTCAGCCATCCGTGATTCAAGAAAGAAGCCTTACAAAGAAGGTCACCCAGAGATTTTTATGCTCATTGGCGATTCTTATTTGAATTCTTTGTTTCCAAACCCAGAGCAAGCTGTGGCTAATTATTCACGTGCTCGTGACGTAGAGCCTAAAGCAGCGATTGCTTGGTTGAAATTAGGTGATGGTAACCTTGCAAAAGGTGACGCAGGTAGTGCAATGAGTGCATACGAATCCGCTGCGCAAAAAGATAAAACCAATGCAGACCTTTACCTTAAAATGTCTCGTATTTGGAAAAGAGCCAGTAAAATGGATTTGGCTCAACAACAATTATTGGAAGGTTTGAAGGTGAACGATAAATATGCACCTCTTTATAAGGATTTGATTGAGTTGTACATGGAAACTCAACAGTTCGATAAAATATT
>JANMYC010000290.1:0-4754 GCA_031381715.1 Saprospiraceae bacterium | reverse complement strand
CTGATTTTACAGATATTGACTGATTTTACACTGATTTACACTGATTTTTTAAAAAATTACGTTTATTTCAGTGTAAAATCAGTCAATATCTGTAAAATCAGTGGCTAAACGGAGCGCAAGCGACTGCACAGCTAAGCAATTACAAATCATAGATTGATATTTCAAAATGTTTAAAAACTAACTATAACAATGAAAAAACTACTCTTTTTTGCCATTTTATTTCAAACAACTTTAGTTTCTGCTCAATTGCCACAAGTGCCTCAAAAAGCTTGGCAACAGCTTTTTAATGGAAAAGATTTGACGGGATGGTCGGTCAAAATTAGAGGGTACGATTATAATGATAATTTTGGAAGCACTTTCCGCATTTCAAATGGCAATTTGAAAGTAAGCTATGATACTTATGATAAATTTAATGAGCGATTTGGGCATATATTTTACGAAAAAAAGTACAGTTATTACCTCATCGCTACCGAATATCGCTTCGTGGGCGAGCAAGCTACTGAGGGGCCTGCTTGGGCATTGCGCAACAGTGGCATCATGATTCATTGCCAACCTCCCGCTACAATGGGCAAGGACCAAGACTTCCCCATTTCAATAGAAGTGCAACTTTTAGGCGGTAATGGAAAAGACCCGCGCACAACTTGCAACCTTTGCACTCCGGGCACACACGTAGTGATGGACGGAAAACTTGTGAAAACGCATTGTATCAACTCCACTTCCAAAACTTTTGCGGGTGACACTTGGGTTCGGGCAGTAGTATTGGTTTTAGGTGATTCATTAGTTCAGCATTTTATTAACGGTGAAAAAGTGTTGGAATATTCAAAACCACAAATTGGTGGCGATGTGGTCAGTGGGTTTAATCCAGTTGAAAAACCCGACGGCAAGCTTTTGACTGAGGGGTATATTTCACTCCAAAGTGAAAGCCATCCGATTGAGTTCAGAAAAGTCGAAATCGTTAATTTGGAAGGTTGCACTGACCCCAGCGCCACGAATTTTAAGCCTTATTTTAAAAAGTCAAATAATAGCTTGTGTACGTATTCTGCTAAGAAAAAGAGGAAATAGTAAAGAAATAGTATTTTCTATCTTAAAACATCATGTAAATCAATTTAAGATACCCCTCAGTAAAACGGCTTTTGAGATTTATAAATGTATAAAACGAAAAAGCAGAAATACTGAGGGGTAATAATCTTAGCCCTTCGATTTCATAAACGGTAAGTCACTCACCAAACGCCATTTCCCATCTGGCTCTTTGATGAAATGCAAAAATGAATGAATCTCGGCTTTAGGGCTACTGGTCATTAATTCAACAGCTGCAATGTTTTCCATGACCGATACCGCTATAATTTTAATCAGTCGAGGAGTCCCACCAATCTTCTTATCCGCTATCAATTGTAGATAAGTCGGCTTATCCATCGTAGTGACAGCATCGCCGAATAAGCGGTTCATGACCACTCGATACTGGGCGTGAATAACAGCGTCGAGTGCAGCCACATCAGATTTGTCAGCACCTTCAATGAATTGCATAGTAGCGGCTTCTAACGCCTTTTGTTCAACTGACATAATCGCAATGGTGGATTTGTCATTACTCGTTGAGTTGGTTACAGTGGGTGATTTCATTTTTTGATTGTCTGGTTTTGATTGAGAACAAGCGTTAAATGTGATTAAAATAACGCAGATGCTTGAAAAAAGGAATGATTTCATTTTAAATAAATGTTTAATTAACAATAATTGATGTATCAATTTTAAATATAAAAAAATTTAGAGCTTTGCTTCACGGTGCTCGCGCATTCTGGAATGATGGTTAAAATCATCCTCCGCACTGAAGGCACAAATAAACCAGCGTTTGGAGCCTTCTATTAAATCATAATGCCATTTATCATTTGACTTAATGGGCATCGAAAAGGAGACGGTCGTTTTACCGCCTTTCTCATCGCCTAAAATATCATCAAAAGCGGATTTGCCACCTAATTTTTCAGTTGGTTGATGATTTCCTACCGCAACAACATAGTGATCTGACAATTCAACTTTACCCGATTTTACACGACAAAATATAAGATTCGTGTTCACTATATCATCTTTTTCGTTAAACCCGAGCGCTACCCATCCTTCCGTTGGAGCTGTAAGAGTAAAAAATACCCGATTTTTTCGAAAAACCCATTCAACAGTCATCCCATTGACCTCAAGGTGTTTGAGTTGTACCATTGGCCGGTTTTTAGTTTTATTTAAAAGGACTTCGGCTTCATTTTGGCAACCTAAAAGCCAAAATAAGAAGGCAATATTTTTAATAATCATCATTTTCATTTAAAACAAATTTAGTTAATTTATCAATTCTTGATTTATCAATTTTAAAAACAAAAAAAATCAATCCAGATTACTGTACATTTTTCTCAAAACGCTTTTAGTTATCTGAATCTCCTCTTCATTCAAATTTTCAATGCCTTTTGCTCTTATCGCTTGCACTAAGGGCAGCATTTTATCAAATAATAGTACCCCCTGAGTAGTGAGGAAAATTTTATAAGCTCGGCGCGAGTTTTCATCCACTCGCCTTTCAGAAAAACCTTTTTTTTCTAAAATATCCAATATTCGAGTCACGGAAGCGGGGTCTTTGTACGTTGCATTTGCCAAATCAACTTGACTGATGCCTTGTTCCTCCCAAATCCGTTTTAGAATTACCCATTGATCAATGGATATATCAAAACCTTGTTTAGCAAATTCTGATTTCGAGTATTCTCTCGCTCTCCGCATCATCCTTTCGCTCAAAAAATATATGACCTCATCCAAATTTTCCTCGGCTCTCATTATCAATTATTGATTTATCAACAAATAAACATTAATTATATCAAACCATACCACGAATTTCGCCGAACGGTCATTTTTGAAAGACAAACGACAAATAAAAGCTTTCATAAGAGGGTGGGCTAAAATAAACGGGGCACCTCTCCAATCGGCGGCACAGTTTGATAGTTGAATATGAGTTTTATTTGATGAAACCCTGCTACTTTATCGATGCCACAGTTGTTCTAAAGGAAATTAAAGCATCCTTTGGGCTAAATTTAAAAGGTTTTAACATTCATTTCATTACTTTTATGAAAACAACTCCTTTTTAATCAAACCAAATCTCTATCAATGAGCAAACATTCATTTATTTATTTATTCTTGATTTTCGCGTACGCTTCTACTCTTTCGGCGCAAGGTACACGCTTGCTGCGTCAGCCGACGATTAGTGAAAAACACATTGTTTTTGTGTATGCCGATGACCTTTGGATTGTTGACCGTGAAGGTGGTGATGCACGCAGATTGACGAGCCACGAAGGCACTGAAAGTTATCCGCATTTTTCGCCTGATGGCAAAACCATTGCTTTTTCAGCTCAATACGATGGTAATACTGATGTTTTTACCGTCAGTACTGAGGGGGGTGAACCGAGACGGTTGACTTGGCACCCCGACGCTGATATCGTGCAAGGTTGGATGCCCGATGGTAAGAGTGTATTATTTCGATCAGGCAGGACGGGTGTGCCGACGATGATAAATCATTTTTATACCGTCAATACTGAGGGGGGTAACGAAACGAAGTTGCCTATCCCGCAAGCGTCGTTTGGTGAGGTTTCCGAAGATGGCAATTATGTGGCTTACACGCCCATCACGTTTTGGGATCCAGAATGGCGCAATTATCGAGGTGGACAAGCGCAGCCGATTTGGATAATGAATTTATCGGATAAAACGTTGATTAAAACGCCTCAAACTGACCGTGAACGCCACACCGACCCCGTCTGGCATAAAGGCGAAGTCTATTTTCTTTCTGAAAGAGATTACGCCAATAACGTTTGGAAATTCAATCCTAAGACTAAAGAAATCAAGCAGATTTCGTTTCATAAAGATTTTGATTGCAAAAGCATTGACGCCTGTTCGGATAGAATTGTTTATGAGCAAGCTGGCTTCCTCCACCTATTAAATCCATCCAACAACAAGGCTAAACAATTGATTATCAATGTAAAAGGTGATTTTAATTGGGCACGCCCACGTTGGAAAGATGTGCCCGTGGGCGATTTATTGAATGCTTCATTGTCTTCAACAGGTCAAAGGGCGTTGTTTGAATATAGGGGAGATATTTTTACCGTTCCCAAAGAAAATGGCGACAGCCGCAACCTCACAGCGACCAGTGGCGTGGCTGACCGCTCACCCGTTTGGTCGCCCGATGGTAAAAAAATTGCTTGGTTTTCGGATGTCAGTGGTGAGTATCAGTTGATGATTGGCGACCAATTTGGCATGGATAAACCCAAAGCGATTTCGATGCCAAAGCCTACTTTTTTCTTTAAACCTACGTGGTCGCCCGACGGAAAACATGTCTCGTTCAGCGATACTGATTACAATATTTGGCTGGTAGAAGTGGCGAGTGGTACAGTTAAAAAAGTGGATACCGACCAATTCGCCCACCCGAATAGAACCATGAATCCATCTATTTCAACGGATAGCAAGTGGATTTCGTACGTAAAACAGTTGGATAATCAGTTCAAAGCAGTCTTTTTTTACAGTATTGAAACGGGGCAAAAATACCAAATCACGGATGGTATGGCGGATGCGATTGACCCCGTTTGGGACGCCTCGGGCAAATATTTATACTTTTTAGCGAGCACGGATTATGGCGTTTCAGTCGGCTGGTTGGATATGACTTCGTACGATATGCAAGTAACCAGAGGACTTTATGCAGTGGTTTTAAATAAAAAAGATGGTCCACCTGTAATGCCCAAAAGTGA
>JANMYC010000980.1:0-5472 GCA_031381715.1 Saprospiraceae bacterium | reverse complement strand
CTTTTACGGATGGTAAAGAATTTTACAGTGATTTTAACGATTATAAATTGACTGTAAACACACCTAAAAACTACGTGGTATGGGCTACTGGAGATTTGCAGAACCCAAAAGACGTTTTACAAGCTGATTTTTTAGCAAAATATCAAGCGAGTTTAACATCTGACAGCATCATTCATGTGGCTACTCAATCGGATATGGACAACAAAAAAGTAACTACCCAAAATGAGATGAATAGTTGGGTTTTTACTTGCACCAACGTTCCTGATGTGGCATTGGCATTAAGTGATCATTATGTGTGGGATGCTTCAAGTGTGGTGGTTGATAAAACTACCCAACGCAGGGCGAGTGTGCAAGCTGCATTTTTGGATAAAGCCCTTGATTTTCACCGCATGGTCGAGTTCGGCAGGCATTCTTTGGATTGGTTTTCAAATAATTTGCCCGGTGTACCTTATCCATATTCAAAAACAACCATTGTACAGGGCTTTGCAGATATGGAATACCCCATGATGGTCAACGATAACACTACGCCGAATATTGAATTCTCAAGATTCGTGGTTGAGCATGAAATTGCGCACACTTATTTTCCTTTTTATATGGGTACGAATGAAACTCGCTATGGATTTATGGATGAAGGTTGGGCGACGACACTTGAATTATTCATTGGTAGGGCGGATTTAGGTGTTGAAAAAGCTGAAAATCTATACAAACAGTTTCGAGTCAATGGCTGGATTAAAGACGCTTCTCAAGAAGAAGATATCCCAATCATCACGCCGAGCAATATATTAAATGGTGCTGGATTGGGCAATAATGAATATGGCAAAGCTTCGTTGGGTTATTTGGCGGTAAAAGATTTATTGGGCGATTTTTTATTTAAAAAATGCTTGCATGAATACATGAATCGCTGGAATGGCAAACACCCAACGCCGTGGGATTTCTTTTATTCTTTTAATGATGCGGCTGGAAAAAATTTAAATTGGTTTTGGCATAATTGGTTTTTCACCAACGGATTTATTGATTTAGCGGTAGATAAAGTAGCGAAGGAGAAAAAAGGATATACCATTAATCTTAAAAATATCGGCGGTTTTGTTGCCCCAGTTGATATGATGGTGGAGTACGTTGACGGTTCTAAGGAGACGTTGCACCAAACGCCTGAATTATGGTTCGCCAATCAAAAAGAAGCAGTTATTAAAATAGCAACTAAAAAGGTGATAAAGTCCATCAAATTGGACGGTGGTATTTTCATGGATGCCGATGTGAGCAATAACACGTGGAAAATGTAAACGCTCTAAAGGATGTTTCAAAACTATCGAATATCTGACTTTTTAAAAGGATACCCCTCAGTATATTTACTATTTTACCTAAATTGCTTCATATTTTAAAGCAATATTACTGTAAAAACGAAAATAGACAACTTTAAAGAATGAATTCTAACGCAGCCAATTTTATTGACAACAGTAAAACATCAATTATCCAATTCACGACCATTTTCATCTGTTTTTTAATGAATATGCTTGATGGGATGGATGTTATGGTCGTATCTTATGCAGCTCCCGCCATCGCAAAAGAGTGGACTATCAGTCCGCAAGCAATGGGTAGCGTTTTTAGCGCTGGCTTGTTTGGTATGACATTGGGAACTTTATTTATCGCCCCTCGGGCGGATATTGTCGGGCGAAGAACAATAATTCTATTCTCCGCTTTGATTATGGGTTTTACTGTTTTTTCAACCTTTCTCGCACAATCTGTTGAGCAATTATTGTTTTTTAGATTTATCAGCGGCTTAGGAATAGGCAGTATGTTAGCAAGTACAGCCACTTTGACATCAGAATATGCCCCCGTAAAAACAAAAGATTTTTGGGTTAGTTTCGTCATGAGTGGTTATCCCATTGGCGCTGTTTTATCGGGCTTGGTAGCGGCACAAGTTATTCCTTTATATGGTTGGCGCATGATGTTTCAAATAGCTGGGGTTGCAACCATCGCAACTTTGCCCATAATATTCTTTTTTTTAGCCGAATCTCTCGATTTTTTATTAAAAAAACAACCCAATAACGCTTTACAAAAGGCGAATGCGATTTTAATAAAAATGAATCAGCCAACTCTATTGGAATTACCCCCCCTCAGTATTTTGAGTGCCATAACAGGAAAACAATCTGAAATCGAAAAAGCGTCGGTCACATCTTTATTAACGCCAGAGCGGAAAGCCTACACTCTCAACTTGTGGATTGCTTTATTTATGGCTTTTGGAACGATGTATTTTTTAATAACTTGGATACCTAAACTGGCTTCAAGCGCAGGTTTATCGATGGAATTGGCAATATATGCAGGCACTGTTTTCAATCTTGGCGCTTTTGCGGGCATCGTGATACAGGGCTATTTATCCAGCCTTTTTGGATTGAAACGCACTATTTTTGGTTTCTTCGCAGCAACAGCAATTTTAATGGTCATTTTTGGTTTTTTCAAGGGATCTGCTCTTGTTCTGATACTCTTTGGTTTGATAGGTTTTGGGGTTCAAGGCGGTTTTGTAGGTTTATATGCCGTGGCGGCAAGACTTTATCCAACTGAAATCCGCTCAACAGGCGTTGGATTTGCAATGAGCGCGGGTCGAATTGGAGGTATTGCGGGGCCGATTTTTGGCGGGCTTTTAATAGGTACTGGTTTATCAATGACGGATAATTTTATCATTTTTGCTGTCCCGACTATTCTCGCAGGCGTAACAACGTTGTTTATAAAATCGCCTGAAATTCGGTAAGCCCCCAGTAAGTATTTTGTTTAAAATATTAACAATAGCAAAATAATGAAATTTGCGAGATTATTACGCAGAATTGGCTTCTCGTCGAGTCAATCACGCAAGGCGTATTTCAGGTAAAAAAGATATAAAATACGCAGAGGCGCACCAAAGCCAAGTACCAAGAGTTACGAATACGATATTTTGACCCCTCAGTAATCAGGCTATTTTTTTACAAAACTGTCTTCTGTTGCAAAATATTCTAAACCCAATAACCAAATAATGAGGGCTAAAAGACTGATTTTTTGCAAAATAGGCAGCCAAGGCAAGCCATTTTGAGTGTAATAAATATAATTGTTTAAGTACAATATAATCATGCAAACGACACTCAAGTATTTTAAAAAAGTCAAATTTGATTTAAAAGTAAAAACCGTAACGTAAAAAAGGGTAATCAAGCCAAAAGTGCTCGCAAAGATTGTCATAATATCGTGATATGCCGTAACCACCAAAAAAGTGCAGAACATTGCGCTGACACCCGAATATTGGATAATATTAGCGTCCTTTTTCCTCGGAATTTTTCTTGAAAAGCGTACAAAAAACAAAGCTATACTGGCACATAGAAAAAACATACCACCTGTTGCCCAATACCTTGAAGGATTGTACGCACCGTTTACCGCTTTTTCATTGAATAAATTGCACAAGTAATTATTCGCCCAATCGAATCCCGCGGCGTTTTTATCAAACTGTGAGCCTCCAGGGTAAAGGTTTGTTGCTACTGTGAGCAGGAGTATTGAAATAGAAATACCAATACCAACCAGATGTTTATTCAGCATTTTACAATAAATTTTACAACAAATATATTAAAATTTGAAATGAAAAAAGCAACTACCCAATTAGCCAATCGGTTTAGAGAGGTGATTCTCAATGGGACTTGGATTGCCAATACCAATTTGAAAGACCAAATTTCTGACTTAACGGTGGAGCAAGTGACAGCCAAAGTTGATACTTTGAATACTATTGCTACGCTCACTTTTCATCTGCATTACTACATAGCAGGTGTTTTGCAGGTGTTGGAAGGCGGTTCGTTGGATATAAGGGACAAATACAGCTTTGACCATCCGCCTTATGAATCACAAGCAGATTGGGAAAATTTATTGACCCAACTCTGGCACGATGCAGAAAAGTTTGCGGATTTAGTGGAAAAAATGCCTCGAAATAGATTAAAAAAGCCCTTTTTTGATGAAAAATACGGGGATTATCTAAGGAATATTGATGGTATGATTGAACATAGTTATTATCATTTAGGGCAAATTGTTCTGATAAAAAAATTAATTTTAGGAAAAAAAGAGGGTTGAAATTATGGATTTCATAAAAGAAGAAAGTGCGTAGAGAGTATATCTTAAATCGGGTTTGAAATCTTCTTTTTCACCATCGTTAAAATAGTCGCCAATGCTACAGTTTCACCCGTTTCATCATAAACATCCACGAGCCATTTGACTATGCCCCGCGGAGGCAAAGAGTCATCGATTTTTTGCTCTACTTCCACTTTTTCTTTGCACGTAAAACGTACCCCGATTGTCGAATTAGGATAAACAGGCTTTGTAAAACGGCACTCATCCAAGCCATAATTGAGTAAAACGGGTCCTTTTTTAGGTTCAACGAATAGCCCCGCCGCTTTTGAAAGGATGAAATAACCGTGCGCCACACGACCTGTAAAAGGCGTACCTTCCAAGCTCGTCGCATCCATGTGCGCATAAAAATTATCTCCCGATACATTCGCAAAATTGGTGATATCCGTTTCAGTTACGGTATGTTTAGCCGTGAAAAGTGTTTCACCAATCTCTAAATCTTCAAAATATTGCTGAAATGGGTGTTTTTCTTTTTCAATATAAGCCGCTCCAACTTGATAATTTTGAGTGACTTTGGTAATCATTGTCGGATGTCCTTGAACGGCAACCCGTTGCAAATAGTGCATCACCCCGCGCAAACCGCCCATCTCCTCTCCCCCACCCGCTCGACCGGGACCACCGTGCGTGAGTAAGGGCATCGGCGCACCGTGACCCGTACTTTCTTTAGCTGATTCTCGATTCAAAAATAAAATTCGCCCATGAAACGAGCCCGCATTGATTAAATAATCCCGACATACCGAGGGATGAAAACTACAAATCGTCGAAACCAAAGAGCCTTTCCCTTTATTGGCTAACTCAATGGCTTCCTCCATTCCTTTGTATGGCATCAAGGTTGCTACTGGTCCAAATGCCTCTATTTCATGACTTTCATTCGATTTTAAGGGTTTTTCATTCAATAAAAGTATGGGAGGTAAAAACGCACCATCAATTTTATCCGCTCCAATGACGTCAAATTTTTCTAAATCACCCACCACTATCGAAGATACTTTTAACAGCTTTTTAATGTTTTCATAAACCCGTTGCCGTTGCGTCTGATTAACCAAAGCACCCATCCTAACGCCATCTACTGAGGGGTCGCCCACCGTTACTTTTTTCAACTCTCTACCTAATGCAATTTGCACATCCTCTAATAGTTTTTCGGGAACTATTATGCGCCGCACAGCTGTACATTTTTGACCCGTTTTAACGGTTATTTCATTCCGTACATTTTTAATAAAAATATCAAATTCGGGCATTTCAGGTGTAATATCGTCACCTAAAATCATGGCATTGAGCGAATCTGCCTCCATTGTGAACGGAACTGAGAGTTCATTCAATCGGGATAGGCCCCTCAGTATTTTG
>JANMYC010000281.1:0-1632 GCA_031381715.1 Saprospiraceae bacterium | reverse complement strand
GCACTTTTGTTTTTAATTATACTTTTAGGCTCAGTTGCTTTACCCTTGACTAATGGTTTTGTGGGTGAATTTCTTTTAATGAACGGTTTATATCAATATGCCAACGCAAAACTTGCACTTTGGATAGTCGTTTTAGCGGGTTTGACCATCATTTTAGGGGCTGTTTATATGCTTAGAAGTTATCAATCCATGATGTTGGGTGAAACTAAAACCATTACTCAAAATTTCAAAGATGTGGATAATACTGAAAAACTTTTATTGACAATTGTGGCTGGTTTGGTGATTGTTTTGGGCGTTTATCCAAAACCGCTTTTGGATATTGCCGCACCTGCAGTTCAAGAGTTATTGAAAGTATTTCAAGCAGGCTTGGTGGGTTAATTTCTTTTTAAAAAGATTAACCAATACGGTTTAAGATTGTAGAATAGTTCAGATTCGTTAGAACTATTAAAATTGATAAAATTTCAAAAAATACTGAGGGGTCATCGACCTTCTTCTTCATAGATTAAGATTATGAAAGAACTTTTAACATTGTCACTTACTGGCATTTTCGTCATGCTTTCCGATATGTTTAACCTTCGGAAACTGGTTTTTCCTTTGGTTTTATTGGGATTGGCAACCACTATATCATGGTGTATTTTTGATTGGGGTTACAATCAAATGATATTCCGCATGATGCAAATTGATAATTATGCATTGGCTTTTACTGTTGTGATGTGTAGTACAGCCTTACTTTGGTTGGTAATGTCAGAGGATTATTTCTCCAAAATGGCAGTATCTACTGACCGGTATGCTTTGATATTGTTTGCAATGGTGGGTGCCTTGGTCATGGTTTCATACACAAATATGGTGATGCTGTTTTTAGGTGTAGAGATTTTATCTGTTTCTATGTACGTATTAGCGGGAAGTAATAAGACTGATTTAAGCTCGAATGAGGCTGCTTTAAAGTATTTTTTAATGGGTGCATTTGCATCTGGATTTTTACTTTTCGGCATTGCTTTGATATACGGTATGAGTGGTTCGTTCGATTTATTGCAAATCCGTTCAGCCATTGGAAAAGTTACCGAAGCGAATAATAGTTTACTATCCGTAGGAATTTTAATGATATTGATTGGTTTGGGCTTTAAAATATCGGCTGCACCTTTTCATTTTTGGGCGCCAGATGTGTATCAAGGCTCTCCTACTCCTATCACGGCGTTCATGGCAACTATTGTCAAAACGGCGGCATTTGGTTCACTTTATCGCTTATTCATCACTTGTTTCCCGGCAAATACAAATGTGTGGTCTGATATCGTCGCAGGAATGCTCGTTTTGACGCTTTTAATGGGTAATGTCGTCGCGGTGATGCAGAGGGATGCCAAGCGGATGCTGGCTTTCAGTTCTATTTCACACGCTGGATATATGCTTTTTGCGGTTTTATGTTTAAACTCGGATTCTGACAATTCTATCCTTTTTTACACGGCTGCTTATTCAATTGCGACGATTTTAGCGTTTACTATTATCTATATTGTTTCTGAAAAAACAAGTTCTACTGAAATCAGAGCGTTCAATGGCTTGGCAAAAAAGAATCCGAATATGGCTGCTGCTATGACATTCAGTTTATTGTCAATGGCTGGTATTCCTCCTTTAGCGGGC
>JANMYC010000960.1:0-2029 GCA_031381715.1 Saprospiraceae bacterium | reverse complement strand
TTTTTACGTCTGAAAATGCCGAAAATAGTACCCACTGACACATTGACATCAATATTGGATGAGCCATCAAGAGGGTCAAAAACGACTAAATACTTGGGTTGTTTGCCATGAATAGACGGAATTGCGACAAATTCTTCCAGTTCTTCACTGGCAATGGCGGCGCATTCACCACTGTTTTTGAGGCATTCGATGAGTTTTTCGTTGGCGTAGAGGTCAAGTTTTTTGACGGTATCACCAGAGGAATTTTGTGAGCCATCCATGCCGAGAATGTTGACGAGTCCAGCTTTATTGACTTCTCTATTGACTATTTTTGCGGCTACGCCGATGTCACGAAGCAAGCCTGTGAGCTCGCCCGTAGCATAGTCAAATTCGTTTTGGCGACGAATGATGAATTCGTCGAGGGTGACAATGCGGTTCATTTATGAATTTGGATTTTAACGAAAATGTAAAAATATAATTGGTTAGGTACAAAGCACAAAATTAGGCTTTTTAAAATGAAAAATTTGAGTAAGATTGCCAATATTAGCTTCGTCTTTTAGTTTAATTGTATTTAAAATTTTTCAAATCAATTTAATACTTTCAAAGAATTTTGTTTTGTTTAAAGCCTAATATTGAAATAATATTAATGATAATCCTTCAAGTAGATTTCAAATTAAAATATTCATAAACTTAAATTCTATTTAAAACTTGAATTTCATAACTAAATGGATTTTCTAATTTTGCGATCAGATTTTAAAAACATAAAAATATGGAACATATAGTGGTCTTGACAGGCGCGGGTATAAGTGCCGAAAGTGGAATTAAAACTTTTCGCGATGCCGATGGCTTGTGGGAAGGGCATGATGTGATGGAGGTAGCGTCGCCCCAAGGATGGGCTCGGAATAGAGAATTGGTTTTGAAGTTTTACAATGACCGTCGCCGTCAGTTGTTTGATGTAAAACCCAATGATGCTCATTTTGCAATTGCAGATTTAGAGAAAAAATATAAAGTTACGGTCATTACCCAAAACGTGGATGATTTGCATGAGCGGGCGGGCAGTACCAATATCATTCACTTGCACGGTGAGCTGCGAAAATCACGTTCCACAATGGATCCTGCCTTGGTTTATGCCTGTGACACGGACATTAACTTAGGAGATAAGTGCGAAAAAGGGGCTCAATTACGTCCGCACATCGTTTGGTTTGGCGAGGATGTGCCTTTATTGCAAAAAGCGGCTGAGATTACAAGCCGAGCAGATGTTGTTTTGGTGGTAGGCTCATCCATGCAAGTGTATCCCGCGGCGGGGTTGGTGGCTTATGCACCTGCTTATGCCTCGGTTTATTATATTGATAAAAAGCCAGCGGTGAATTATGAATTAAAACAAAGAAAAAATTTACGTATCATTGCAGATGCTGCTACTGCGGGTGTCCGTAAAATTGCGGATGAATTGCTGAATGATGATTAATTTCTTTGTAATTTCAAGTAAAATGTTTCCAAAACAACCTGAATTTAAATATTTTAAAAATTTGGATGGACTACGATTCTTAGCTGCGTTTGCAGTGATTATCGGGCACTGTCAGTCGGTAATATTTGAGAAAGGTATTCGGGTATATGCTCCTTTTGCTGATAAATTAGCAAATTTTGGTGTCGATTTTTTCTTTGTTTTGAGTGGTTTTCTAATCAGTTATTTGCTGCTTCGAGAGGTAGATTTTACGGGAACTATAAATATTAAATTCTTTTATTTTAGGCGTTTTTTACGGATTTGGCCTGTCTATTTTGCCTTTGGATTGTTGGGTTTGGCAACTGGGAAGTTTTTCATTGATTGGTTCAATTATCACCCTGAATATTCCCATGATTATTCCATCAAGGATTTTTTTTACAATGTATTTTTTCTCGGTACTTTTAGTATCAATTTTCAAGCAATGTTCGGTTTTCATCGCCCAGTTTCTTCATTGATGGTGGGTCATTTTTGGTCGTTGGGTATTGAAGAGCAATTTTATTTGATTTGGGCACCTTGCATGTATTTATTTAGAAAGCATACTTGGGTTTT
>JANMYC010000940.1:0-2217 GCA_031381715.1 Saprospiraceae bacterium | reverse complement strand
AATACTTCCGTGACGCTTCGTACTGAGGGGTCTTGATAAGGATTCATGACACTGATGTGGTCAGGCAAAACAGCATCAAGCGAGAGGTTCGCATTGTGTTGGATTATTTTTTCAGCAAATGTCATTTTGTTATCAAGTATTCAATTGCCAATTTATAACCTGCCAAACCTAAACCTATCACACTGCCTACGCATTTTGAAGCGATGTAGGAATGATGGCGAAATGCTTCACGAGCATGCACATTTGAAATGTGAACTTCTACAAATGGTACTTTTACCCCACTTATGGCATCCGCCAAAGCAATGGACGTGTGCGTGTAAGCACCTGCATTGAGCACAGCCCCAATATACTCGGGATTGAAACCAATCGCATGGATTTTATCCAATAAATCCCCTTCGTGATTACTCTGTAAATAATCGAGCGATACTGAGGGGTATGCCCGTTTCAGTATTTCAAAATAATCTTCGAAGGTCTGGCTGCCATAAATGTGTGGCTCACGCTTGCCCAAAAGATTGAGATTAGGTCCATTTAGAATTAAAATTTTCATGATAAAATATTGGATGTGCCGAGTGCCGTGTTCCATGTGCCTTTCATACTACGCTTTTAGAGGCACTTGGAATACGGCACTCGGCATTTTTATAATTAAAACAATTGCCCTTGGGTACTTGGTGGTGGCACGGCACCAATATGGATATAGGCTTTTTCAGTCGCTTCACGCCCACGAGGAGTTCGCATAATGTAGCCTTCCATGATGAGGAACGGCTCGTGTACCTCTTCAATTGTACCCGCTTCTTCACCCACGGCGGTAGCAATAGTCGTCAAGCCAACGGGGCCTCCTTTGAATTTGTGAATAATGGTTGTTAAAATACGGTTATCCATTTCATCCAAGCCACTTTCATCCACATTCAGAGCATTCAGGGCGAATTGAGCGATTTCAATATCTATTTCACCGTTTCCTTTCATTTGAGCAAAGTCCCGCACGCGGCGCATCAACGCATTGGCAATACGGGGCGTTCCTCGGCTACGTCGAGCGATTTCATTAGCGCCCGCTTCCGTAATAGGCACTTTGAGAATTTCAGCCGAACGGAAAATAATTTTTTTAAGCGTAATCACATCATAATAGTCCAAAAGACAATTAATACCAAATCTGGCGCGCATAGGGGCGGTCAATAAGCCCATTCGGGTAGTTGCGCCAATGAGCGTAAAAGGGTTAATAGTAATCTGAATCGAGCGGGCATTAGGTCCCGAATCTATCATAATATCAATGCGATAATCCTCCATTGCGGAGTATAGGTATTCTTCTACAACAGTATTAAGGCGATGGATTTCATCTATAAAAAGAACGTCACCAGTATCTAAATTGGTTAAAAGTCCCGCCAAATCACCCGGTTTTTCAAGCACAGGACCGCTTGTCATTTTTAGATTAGCGCCCAATTCATTCGATACAATATGCGCCAAAGTAGTTTTACCTAAGCCTGGAGGCCCATGCAAAAGAACATGGTCAAGTGCTTCACCGCGCATTTTAGTTGCACCGATGAAAATTTTGAGATTATCAACAATTTTTGATTGCCCGCTGAAATCATCCAATGCTTTAGGGCGCAAGGCACGCTCAATGAGTTTTTCATCATTGGATTGATTACTACCTGTGGGATCGAGATTTTGATTTGCCATGCACGGTGCGTTAGAACGCTCTTTTTAAACAATTTGATTTAAAGTGTAAAAATAGTTATTTAAATGCTTATTGTTTTATGGTTTAACTAACTTTTTATTTTAATCTAGTTAAAAATAATAGTGACATTTACGGTTAAAACAGTCGAAAGTGTAAAGCTATTTGTTAAATGACGTCGTATATATTTTCACAAAAAGGTTGACACCCTCAGTATAAAGGGCTTTTTAAGTGTGAAAATATTGGTATTCAATTAACATTATAGTCCTAATAATTTATATTTTTACTAAAAAAATAGCATTATGAGAATAAAACTGCATTTCTATCCATTTAAAGTGGCAGCTTTAACAGCCGCGCTTATCTTTTTTAATCAGTGTTCGCGCAACCCTGTTACAGGAAAAAGACAGATTGTTCTGATGTCTGAATCTCAAGAAATTGCCTTAGGAGCGGAATCCAATCCTCAAGTATTAGCTGAATTTGGCGAATATGCTGATTCTAATATGCAACGCTACATAAATGATATTGGGCAACGCATGGTAAAAGTTTCTCAC
>JANMYC010000881.1:0-5976 GCA_031381715.1 Saprospiraceae bacterium | reverse complement strand
CATTACTCAAAAAGCGAAAATTGGACAAAAACACGCTGATTGTTTTTGTTGGAGACAACGGATCGCCCTTTCATCGAGGCAAATACACGCCTTATAATTTAGGCATCAATTGTCCATTGATTATTGCGGGGGCGGGTGTTCGGAAAGATGTGATTTCAAAAATGCCCGTATCATTTGCCGATATTATGCCTACGCTATTGGAAATGACAGGTCTAAAAATCCCCGTTTCAATCAATGGAAAATCATTAAAACCTTTTATCACGGGGCAATCTGAAACGGCGATTAACGAATTTGTGGTGAGTGAAACGGCTTTTCCTCGTCACAATGAGCCAAATTATCAAGCTCGTAGCGTTTCCAACGACCGTTTTCTCTACATCAGAAGCAATGGCAAAGCGCGGGTAAAATTATCACCCGCCGATATGTACGCTGAAAAAGAATGTAAGAATCACAGTTATCAAGCAACAATGGAAGCGAAAAATGAATATCCTTTGCAATACCAACTCTTGCAAACACTTGAAAACACACCACCTATGGAAGAGCTTTTTGACTTGCACACCGACCCTTGGTGTATGCAAGATATTAGTAAAAATGGGGATTATAAAGCGGCATTGGATAAAATGAAACAGTATTTAGATACGTGGATTGTTGCCACGAAGGATACTGAAATGAAGACGAAATAATCTAATATCGGGACAATCGTATCATTTTTTAGTTTGATAATAATTTTATTAGTAGAGTTTAGAATAGTCTTGTGGTCGCTGTTTTCCGACAGCGACCATTTTTTTACTATCAAAACGCCCCCTTGATGCTCATGGTTTCATCAAGCTGAAAGCATGACAGTATTTTTTCATTTTAATGATTTCTGAACAGTCCCCCCCTTTTTTTGGGACAAAACGACTTACTAAGCACTCATTTTACCTCTATTTTTGCTTTTGTATTATATATATTTTTCAATTCAATTATAACAACTAGACTATGAAAAGAAACAAACTCACTCAATTACATTGGCAGGAAAAATACCGCTCCCTACTGAGGGGGGGTATTGGCGTTTTCCTTTTAGGCTTACTCTCTATTTCAGCCTTTGCTCAAAACACTCCCCGTTCAGTAGGTGGTCGCATTACCGATGAAACGGGTGCTGGCGTGATTGGTGCAAGTATCGTTTTGAAAGGCACAACCATTGGTGCTGTTGCGGACGACAATGGCAATTTTCAATTTGAATTACCCGCTACCGTAAGCGATAAGGGCAGCCTCATTTTTTCCTCGGTTGGTTTCATTACACAAGAGATTGAATTGGGGACACAAACCAATTTCACCATTAGATTAGCCAGCAATGAAGCCCTTTTGGAAGAGGCCGTCGTAGTGGCTTTTGCTCAGCAAAAAAAGGTAACAGTCACAGGGGCAGTCGTTTCAATTCAAACGAAAGAGATTAAACAAAGCCCTGCCGCAAACTTAGCGGTGTCATTGGCTGGTAGATTGCCTGGCTTAACGGCTATTCAACGCAGTGGCGAACCAGGCAGAGATGCTACCCAGTTGTTTATTCGCGGACAAGGCACAACCAATGGGCAAGCTCCTTTGGTTTTAGTGGATGGTGTTGAGCGCGAATTGACCTACGTTGACCCCAATGAGGTCGCCTCAGTTACCGTATTAAAAGATGCGTCTTCAACCGCTATTTTTGGTATTCGTGGGGCGAATGGGGTTATTCTTGTGACTACCCGCAGAGGTGTTTCGGAAGTGCCACAAATCAATTTCAGTACAGAGGTGGGTCTAACGGATTTCACAAGGATTGCCCGCAATGTAGATGCCTATGGCTTCGCAAAAATCAGAACCCAAGCAGAAAAAAATGATGGTCTTACTTCTTTCACTTATACACCAGAAGCGATAGAAGCGTTTAGAACTGGCTCAGACCCAAAACGCTATCCGAATACAAATTGGTTAGATGTTTTGACCAATAAATATTCTATGCAAAAACGCTATAACCTCAATATTTCAGGTGCTGGAAAGTCTGTAAAATACTTTGTTAATGCGGGTTTATTGGATCAAGATGGTCAATTCAAGGTTGAAAAAGGCTTGAAGTATGACCCTAAATTCAATTTAAAAAGGTATAATTTCAGGTCAAATGTGGATATTCAGGTCAATAAAAACTTGAAAGCCTTTTTAAATATTGCAGGGTATCTCGAAAACCAAAATGGTCCGCTTGGCGTAGCGGCTGCCAACGATGGACAGACAGGAAGTTCTCCCTCGCTGTTTATTTTAGCGAATATTTTCGATATGCCTGCCACCATTCCCGGTCCTCTTTCGCCTGACGGTATTCCAACAACCAGAGCGGGTTTGGTCAATGTTCCTTATGGGCAGCTAAACAGGTCTGGTTATAGGCAACAAACCCGTAGTAATGTTGCGGCTACTTACGGCATGGAGCAAGATTTATCCTATATTACACCCGGGCTTGCGGTTAAAGCCATTATGTCGTTTGATAGTCGGGCAACCAACACTTTGAGTGCCTCGAAGGCTTTTACAAGAGCGATACTGACCTTTGCCCCCGGACTTAAAGACATTGAAGGGAAAGACAGTGTTTATTATGCGCCTTTTGCTGCCGACCAGCGGGAAACACCCCTTGTCATTGGTGGCAATACAGCCTTCACAAGTCAAACAAACTTACAAGGATACATTACCTATAATAGAACATTTGGCAAAAATGCGGTGAGTGGTTTATTGCTTTATAACCAACAAAAAAATATTATAGGTGCCGAATTACCCTTCAATCTGCGGGGGCTTTCTTCCCGTTTGACGTATGGTTTTAATGAAAAATATTTTGGCGAATTTAGTGCAGGTTATAACGGCTCTGAACAATTTGCCAAAAATAAGCGATTTGGCTTTTTCCCAGCGATTTCTGGCGGATGGATATTGTCAAGCGAGCGCTTTCTAAAAAATGTCAAATCAATAGATTTGTTTAAAGTAAGAGGTGCTTATGGATTAGTGGGTAACGATAGGCTCGGAAACGCACGTTTTTTATATTTGGATAATATCCAAGTGGGGGCTGGTGGATACAGTCCAAGTTTAGGTGGCGGACAAGTTATTAATACCACCTTGCTTAAAAATGAAGACTTGACTTGGGAAGTGTCAAAAAAAGCCAATATCGGTATTGAGATTGGTTTTCTCAATTCTTTTAATCTCGTCGTAGATTTATTTTCAGAAAATCGAAACAATATTCTTAGAAACAGGGGAACTATCCCCAGTCTAAATGGTCTCCCTGCAACAGTGCTTCCACCCGCCAATGTGGGTATTATTGGCAATAGTGGTTATGAAGTTGAATTGAATTATAAAAAATCTTTCAATAAAGATTTTAGCATTCAATCAAGACTAAACGTGAGTTATGCCCGCAACATCCAAGACAATGTGGATGAAGCCCAACAACCCGCTGATTTTGCTTACCGCTATAGGCAAAATGGTTACCGAATAGGTCAGTATTTTGGCTATATTGTTGAAAAATACTTTGAAAATGTAGATGAAATAGCCAAATCACCTTCACAATCAAGTTTAGGTGGCGTGACCCGCCCGGGAGATTTTAAATACAAAGATGCGAACAATGATGGTAAAATAGATGCCAAAGATATATCACCCATCGGCTATTCAAATGTGCCAGAATACACATTTGGTGCAGCCTTTAGCACCACCTACAAAAACTTTGATTTCAGTGTTCTTTTTCAAGGCGTTTCCAATTTTACCTACCGTTTTACAGGAAGAGGTACAAATTCGGGAAATAACTACGTCAGTAGACATCTTGAGAGTTGGACGGAAGAAAGATTTGCGAAAGGAGAACCCATCAATTATCCTCGGATAGGTGTTAGTCCCAATCAGAGCGAAATTGCCAATGATTTTTTCACCATTGATGCCAGCTTTTTACGCATTAAAAACTTAGAAATTGGTTACAATATACCGGCTAAATTAGCGGGTAAAATTCGTTCTAAAGGTATACGGTTGTATGCTAACGGTCTGAATATTTTGACTTGGGATAGGTTGCCTACCAACGATTTTGACCCAGAGCAGAATTCAGATTTGGCATATCCTGTGAGTCGTACTTTTAATTTTGGCATTAACGTAACGTTTTAAATCAATTTAAAAATTTCAAAAATGAAAAAGATAATAGTCATTCGTATCTTATTATTGGCATTTATTGCCCTTCCATTGGGCTGTGGAAGAGACCCTTTGGACATTACTCCCGATGGCAGAATTAGCTTAGACGATGTTTTCAAAGATGAAAGACAAGTAGAGGCTTATCTCAACACGGCTTATAACAATATCCCAAGTTATTTCTACGCCTACCATTTTTGGGCAATGATGGCGGGTATTTGCGATGAAGCAAAAGACTCGGATTCGGGCGTTGAGGGCGGTGTGATGGCATCAAGTTTTAATGTTGGTAACTTGACTGCTACTTCAAACCCTCTTGAAATAGTGGCTAATGCTGGGGTTGTTGGCAATAGCCGATATGTGACTTTTTGGAAAGGCATCAGAGAAGTCAATATATTTTTGTCATATTTGGATAAGGCAAATATCCCAAGTGACAAGAATAGAAATCGGTTCACAGCCGAAGCTAAGTTGTTGCGGGCGTTTTATTACCTCGAACTCATTAAGCAGTTTGGTCCCATGCCTATAACCGAGGTGCCTTTTACACCTACCACCGATTACACAAAATTGGTGCGCCCTACTTTTCAGGCAAGTGCGGATTTTATCGTAAAAGATTGTGATGATGCACTCGCTACGGCAGATTTACCTTTACGTATAGCTGATGAATCTGAAAGAGGGCGGTTTACTCAAGCAATAGCCAATGCCATGAAATCACAGGTATTGTTGTACAACGCCAGTCCACTCTGGAACCCAACAAACGATGCCGCTAAATGGCAAGCCGCCTCTAAAGCCTCTAAAGCCGCATTGGATGCTTTGACTGCCAACGGAAATTATGCCCTCTATCCGCTTTATGGAGAATATTTTGAGCTTACTTCTGATATAAATTCTGCGCCAAAAGATAGAGAAACTATTTTTGAAAGACCCGGATCTCCTTCTGCTGCAACATTTACCACAACCAACACAATACCGAGAAAGAACGGTTTCAAGGCGGGTTCTTGCCCAAGTCAAGAACTTGTGGACGCTTATGGTATGGTAGCAACGGGCGAACCTGCCATATTAGGGTACAGTGACGAAGACCATTTACAACCAATATTGAACCCTGGGTCTGGTTACGACCCTTCCAATCCTTATGTGGGCAGAGACCCTCGTTTTGCGGCTACTGTTTGGTTCAATGGCGCAATGTATGACAATGTTGCCACGAGAATAGTCCCAATTGAAAGTTTCGTGGGCGGCTTAGATGGCTTGTTGAGAACCAATAGAAAAAATACGCATACAGGTTATTATCTCAGAAAATTTATCAATCCAAAACTACAAATCGGCGTGGCGCAAACTTCACGCTGGAAAAAATTCCGTTTAGGTGAGCTTTACCTTAATTATGCAGAAGCTGAAAACGAAGCTGCTGGTCCCACAGCTGATGTCTATAATGCCATCAATGCTACCCGTAAAAGGGCGGGTATGCCCAATTTGAAACCGGGTTTGACTAAAGATGCCATGCGGGAACGCATCAGAAATGAAAGACAAGTGGAATTGGCAATCGAAGAACACCGTTTTTATGATGTCCGTAGATGGAAAATTTTGGATAAAACAGATAAGTTGGTGACGGGTATGGAAATCACGAAAGTCGGAACAGGTTTTACCTACAAAAGGTTTGTGACTGAGCGCAGAAATGCTTGGATGGACAAATTCCGTCTTTTTCCGCTACCGCAAGGAGAAGTCAATAATATACCTGATTTTAATACCAATCAAAATCCGGGCTGGTAATTTGTCTTTTGAAAATAATTGAAAAGGCTGGTAACAATAATTTAAATTTGTTGCCAGCCTTTTTAATTCAAATGCATACCCCCTCAGTAAAAA
>JANMYC010000878.1:0-4080 GCA_031381715.1 Saprospiraceae bacterium | reverse complement strand
TTAGCGCATCGTTTGGGTTTATACAATTTCCGTTCTGAGTTCTTGGATTTATGTTTAAAAATTACCCACCGCGAAGAATACGATGATATTGCGGATAAACTGAATGAAACTAAACGGGAACGCAATACCTATATTGATGAGTTTATCAAGCCTTTAATCATGTTTTTGGAGGAAATAGGCGTTCCTTACCGCATTTCAGGACGACCTAAATCCATATATTCTATTTGGAATAAATTAAAAACGAAGCATTGTGCCTTTGAAGATATATTTGATTTATTTGCTGTACGCATCATTATGGATGTGCCGCCTGAAAGGGAAAAAGCCCTTTGCTGGCAAGTGTATTCCATTGTCACGAGCGTGCACACGCCCATTCCTGAACGCTTAAAAGATTGGATTACTATTCCCAAATCAAACGGTTATGAATCGCTGCACACAACCGTCATTGGTCCCGACGGGAGGTACGTCGAAGTTCAAATCCGCAGCGAACGCATGGATGAGGTAGCGGAAAGAGGCTACGCTGCTCACTGGAAATACAAAGGCGTTCGGAATCAGCAAGATGTCTTCGAGGCTTGGTTGAATAGTGTGCGAGAAATGGTTGAAAAAGCCAATAATGATAGCTCGATTGACTTCATTCAAGATTTCAAAACCACCAATCTTTTCACCGAAGAAATATACGTCTATACCCCTAAAGGTGATTTGAAAATTTTACCGAAAGGCGCAACCGCATTGGATTTTGCGTTCAATATCCACTCTGATATAGGCTATCATTGCCAAGCTGTGAAAATCAATAATCGCCTCGTGCCAATGGGGTATAAACTTCAAAATGGCGACCAAATATCCGTAGTGACCAATAAAAGTCAAAGACCCGGCGAAGATTGGCTCAAATGGGTAGTTACGAGCAAGGCGCGGGATAAAATTCGGATGTCGTTAAAAGAAGAACAACGACAACAAGCGATATTTGGCAAAGAAGCCCTCCAACGCAAATTGGAGCACTTAAAAGTGGACTTTGATACCAGTGTGGAATTATTATCCAAACACTTTAATTTCAGAGCAAGACAAGAGTTTTATGCAGCTATTGCCAATAATACGGTCGATTTACAAGATGATTTGAAGGTTTTTAAGGTAGAAAAAGGAAAACTCGTCTTGATTGAAGATGAAAAAGATCCCCCCCTCAGTAATGAGAGCCGAAATGCCCTAAATGCTGAAAAGCGCGCAGCCGCAAAACCTGAGATGAAAGCCAATCTTTTAATCAATGGAGAGTCTGCTAATTTGTATAGATACCATTTAGCGGATTGCTGTAAGCCCGTGCAAGGAGATGATGTATTTGCTTATGTTTCTGCCAATAATGTCATGAATATTCATCGAACTGGCTGCAATAATGCCAAAAACCTCATGTCGCTCTATGGTTATCGCATCCACAAAGCTGAATGGGGTTCTACTGCCAATTCATCATTCGTTGCTGAGTTATTGATAACGGGTATTGATAATGGTCCCGGCGTAATTGAACGCTTATCCAATAAAATTTCATCGCAAATTGGTCTGAATATTCGCTCATTCAGCATCGAAGGCAACGAAGGGTATTTTGAAGGAAGGGTGAAAGTAGTCGTTTCAAATAAAGACCAATTGGCGCAAGCCATCAAAGCGTTGAAAGGGTTGGACGGCGTTTCAAACGTGATAAGAGTAGAGTAAAAATACAACAGATAAAGTTCAACTTAGGAGTGCAAAATTAATAAACCTACCATCTTGCGTATTTTTAAAAGGTGAGTTATTTCAAGCTTGCCCCCATACCCCCGAAGGGGGATTACATTATAAAAAGGGTAAAATTGTCACCTTTTGAGGTTTAATCCCCCTTCGGGGGTATGGGGGCGACCTTGAAAATTGAACGTTATTTAATTTTATCCACATTCAAAAGAATGTAAGTTTATTTTCAACTCATTCCTGAGTTCAATTCAAAGTTTCGGAATTGAACCAAGTTATTTTATTAAAAAACTAAAAACATGAAAAAATACCTACAACTATTCTTAATCACTCTGTTTTTTATAACCAATAACCCCTATGCTCATGCGGTTATTGAAACGCATCCGCAACAAGCACCCCCTCAGTACAAACCCACTTTTCTGCAAAAAATCAGTTTAAAAATAGCTGAAAAACGCCTTAAAAAGCACTTTAAAACGACTGACCCAACTGAGACAAAATCAAAAGGCGATAAAATAGCATCTTATGGTTTTTGGGCTATAGTAGGCTCTTTGGCTTTACTTACCATATTAAGCATACCAGCATTAAGCACTATTCTTTTCCTAAGGTTATTAGCTTTTTTGTTTCATTTTTCGGGGCTTGTAGCAAGCATTATTGCTTTAACGAGTAAAGATTTAAGTAAAAAAGGTAAGACAATGGCTTTGTGGGGTATCGGTATTGTTGCTGTAGAACTAATACTCACTATTCTGCTTATAATACTTCTAATCGTTCTTTTAAATCAGTTATAAATGCTACTCTTTGAAAGTGTGAATAAGTGAGCGTTCAGTTCACTTATACCAAATACTGCCTTTCGCTCAGTAGCAGTGCTAAAAAGCTATCCAAAGCCTTACATATTTGCCTCGTTAAAACACTGATATCAGGTAATAGGAGCACCACATACTTATCTTTGACCCATTCCCCACATTTTCCTTTCGTTTTAAAATAATCTTTAATAAAGCCTTGGTCTAACACATGTGAGCATGTTGTGGAGTTAATTTTTGAAATATCGTTTTCAAAAACAAAACAGGTTTTTTGTGGCGTTATACAGGCAGTGTAAGGCTTTAAGAAGTATGACCATTCTTTTAATACTTGAAATACAGCAAATTCTTTTTTAATGTAATCTTCATCAATATTTACCATAAATAAAATGGTTTCCATGCGATCCGCAAGTAATTTGAGTAAAAATAAATACTCCGCAGTATGAATATCAATACTATTCAAAATCGCATATTTTTTTGTATAATTTGAAACCAGAAGAATGCTTTCAGAAATCGCACAGCCTAAGCAATAGGTATCGCATAATTTCTTATTGTACATCGCTTCATGCAGCTTATATGCTTTTGGTAAGCTAAATCCTTCAAAAGCATTTGATTGAAATATTTCATAACTCTCTTTCATTTTTTTTTGTATTTCTATTGTTGGATTGAAGTCTACTGGAATATTCATCATAAATATAGGTTCTTTGATTTTTTGTAAGATTCATGAAATAGTTACTGGATGATTAACAAATACAGTACCCATAAAAGCCCTAAAACATAGTACCTAGGCTCTATTTTTTCAAAAAAAGGAACTAAAATGCACCAAACAATAAAAATTTGAGTATAATAGAAATGAATTCACAATAAAAAATTATTGCCAAGTCTTTACGCCAAGTACAAAATGAAGAACCATATCCATCTCTTTATTTCAGCTCGCCAATCATTACTCCCGCTGTTAGTAGTGGCTAATTTTTTTGTAATTACCCCCTCAGTAAAAGGGCAGGTTTTAGCATTTTTACCAGATTCTGTCAAAAATATTTTGGCGCAATTGCCCGAATCAAAGCATGACAGTATTTATAAAAAATGGGGAGCGACCTTGTATCTAAATGGCTCACTCGAATCGAACAGTCAGGCACTCGATTGTTTTAAGAAAGCGTTGGAATTAGGTGAAAAATATAACCATTATGCCCTTTTTGTAGATGCCCACCAATGTATCGGTTCAGTTTATGATGCTAAAAATGAAATGCCCGACCTGATGCTCTATTATTTTAAAAAGGCTTATGATTTATCCTCTAAACTGCCCGATAGTGTTCGATTGATGTATGCGTTTGATGTGTCTCACGCTTATAGCCGCTTGCATGATACGGTCCAGTGCATGAATTATTTAACTATCATGAAAAATTTGGGTGATAAACTCTATGAAAAAGGCTCTGAAAATTGGGATAATTTGAGTTTAAAATTGGCAACTATGGCTCTGAACACACAAGGTGTTCCAACGTTTCTACAACTTTTTAAGGATGTCAATAAAAACAGAAACTATAAAAATGGGCGGTTCCCTTATCATAATTATTTTGTTTTTGGTTCTCAT
>JANMYC010000847.1:0-4458 GCA_031381715.1 Saprospiraceae bacterium | reverse complement strand
CTCAAATCGTAGCCCATGCAAATCAAAATCTGAGAACGCACGATATCGATACCCGTAATCTCTTCTGTAATTGTATGCTCTACTTGCACGCGTGGGTTGACTTCAATGAAATAAATATTTTCATCTTTATCCACCAAAAACTCGACTGTCCCTGCGCAAGAGTAATTGACATGTTTACAGATTTTTAGGGCATATTCATAGAGTTTATCCTTGGTTTTTTGCTGTAAAGTCAAGCTTGGGGCAATTTCTACCACCTTTTGAAAACGGCGTTGCACGGAGCAATCCCGTTCGTAAAGATGAACTAAATTGCCATATTTATCCCCTAAAATCTGAACTTCAATGTGTTTGGGGTATTCGATGAATTTTTCAAAGAAAACGATTCCGTTGCCAAAAGCTTTCATCGCTTCGCCACTGGCTTCGTGGTATAATTTCAGTAAATCTGCTTCTTGACGCACGACACGCATTCCTCGCCCGCCGCCCCCAGCTACCGCTTTTACCATGACTGGAAAACCGATTCTACGGGCTTCTGAAAGGGCGACTTCATCGTTATTCAAGTCAATATGCGAGTCAGGAATCATAGGCACATTGACAGCACCTGCTACTAATTTTGCCGCCATTTTATCGCCCAAAGCATCCATTACTTCGGGGGAAGGTCCAATAAACACAATGCCTTCTTCACGACAACGGCGAGCGAAATTGACGTTTTCGGATAAGAAACCATAGCCGGGATGGATGGCATCAACGCCATTTTCTTTGGCTACTCTAATAATTTCTTCGGCTTCCAAGTAGGGGCGAAGGGGCTCATCGTTTTTACCGATTTGATACGCTTCGTCAGATTTGTAGCGGTGAAGAGAATAGCGGTCTTCGTAGGTGTACACTGAAACCGTTTTTAAGCCTAATTCAGAAGCGGCTCGTAAAACACGGATAGCAATCTCGCCCCGATTGGCAACCATCAGTTTTTTGAAACGATTGTGTTGTTCTGGCATAATAAAAGATGTAATTGATAAATTAATTGGAAACTATTGCGTTGGTTTCAGATGGATAGGAAGCAATAGCCCGCAAATTTATAGAACCCTTGGCTAATAATCAGCATCTACCCCTCAGTATTTTTATTAAAATGGGCAACATGTATGAAATTAAGAGAAAGAAAGGTTAATTCCCAAGATTGGTTGAAATTAAAAAATGGCAAAAGAATTTTATTCCTAAAAATGATAGCTTAAGCTCAATTTTGATTTTGTTAGAAAACCTCAACGATTATTTGAGTTTATTTATGCACTTCTAAATAAAATTTCAAAGTGATTTTTTAAAAAATAAATTTGATTTAAAACATTGAAAATCAAATATTTATGAAGCTTCTGATATGCTTATTTTGAGTTTTATTTAAAAAAATGTTGAAAAACCTTGCCTAATAAGAAAACCCTGATTATCTTTGCGTCGCTTTTGAAAGAAAGCTGTATTGACCCATGGTGTAACGGTAGCACGACAGATTTTGGTTCTGTTCGTTAAGGTTCGAATCCTTATGGGTCAACAAGGGGTAAGAACGCCGGTCCAGAGATTCGTCTCAGACTGGCGTTCGAATTAATACAGATTTTTTTCTGAATAAAAAAGACGGAGCCGCATCAAGTAGTTCCGTCTTTTTTTATTTGTAGCTTACACTTGATATTTAAAATCCATGATGTTAATTTTGGCGTAAATACTAACGTTCTTCTTTTTTTTGACTTTAACTTAATCAATAAATTATGACGTTACGGACAATTGATAAACGCTCTAACATCACACGCGAGGTTTTTAAAAATGAATATTTGATACCTCAACTTCCCATCGTTTTTACCGATCTTGCATCTCAATGGGTAGCTATTGAAAAGTGGACTTTTGATTATTTAAAACAGGAGTATGGCCAGATGGAAGTACCCGTTTATGACAATGATTTTCATAAACCGGGCAAAGGTTATATGAAACCGACTTCAAAAATGCCTTTTGCGGCTTATTTATCACTGATTCAAAATGAACCGACGCAGTTGCGGATGTTCCTTTTTAATATTTTTCAACACGCTCCAGAGCTTTTAAAAGATGTGAAAACACCTACGATTATGGATGGTTTTGTAAAGGAATACCCTTTTATGTTCTTTGGTGGGGAAGGCAGTTTTACGCCCATGCACTATGATATTGATTGTTCGTCGGTATTTTTAACGCAATTCCATTCGCGCAAGCGGGTTATTCTTTTTGCACCTGACCAATCACCTTATTTATATCAATATCCTTTTACGGTTCAGAGCCCAGTCAACGTTCTGAAACCTGATTACGATAAATTTCCTGCATTTAAAAATGCAGTGGGTTATGAAATTATTTTGGGGCACGGTGAAACACTCTTTATCCCGAGTACTTATTGGCATTTTATTGAATACGTGGAAGGTGGTTATTCGCTTTCACTGAGAGCCAATGATAGTTGGAAGACGCAGTTAAAAGGCTTGTGGAATCTCTCCAATCATTTTGTGATAGATAAAGGCATGAATGCACTGTGGGGTATGAAATGGAAAATATGGAAGGAGGATTATGCACAACGTAAAGCTTTGGATTTATTGACTGCGGTGACCCCCTCAGTATAAGTTGGTTATTGATTATTAGTTATTGGTTATTGGTTGTGAACTGTAAAAATCAATAACCAATAATCAATAATCAATAATCAATAATCAATAATCAATGAGCATCCTCCATCGCCGCTTTTGCTTCTTCTGAATCAGCTTTTTTAGCCGCGCGCCTTACCACAAATATCAAAGGAAAAACAGCGATAAAAAAGTAGGAAATCAGTCGGAATGTATCCATGTAGCTTAATAAATACGCCTGTTTATCCACTGCAAAACTAATTTGGCGGTAAGCCATTTCAGTAGCATTGTAGGCATCACCCGTTCGGGCAGTCATATTTTGTACGGCATTATTAAAACGTTCGGTAAAAGCTGGATTGGTAGCATAAACGTTGGCGACCAAATCCGCCCGATGTTGAGCAAAGTGGCTGGCAACGTAATTATTCGCTAAAGCAATACCGAACGCGCCCCCGAGTTGCCGAATCATATTGTTGATAGCAATTGCACTTGGATAGTCTTTCGCGGGTAATCCTGAAACTGCCTGATTGATGAGTGGTAATTGCATCATGGAAATACCGAATGTGCGTAAAATCAAAACGTAGAAAAAATCAAATCGATTGGCATCGCCATTCATAGTGCCGCCATAAAATCCAAAAATGATGAATAATATACAACCAACTATGATAAATGGGGTAGGCGAAGCGCCATTTGCCATCAATTTACCAATCACTGGAAAGAGAAAAACACCCACCAATGTCGGAAATAAGATAGCTAAACCCGTTTCATAAGGTGTAAAACCATTGATGCGTTGCACCAAAACGGGAAATATATAAACCGATGTAAAAAGCCCAATGCCCAACACAAAGGATAAAATATTCGTAAATGCCAATGTTCTATTCTTTAAAATATCTAAACGCACAGCAGGGTTGGGGATGGTCAATTCACGCCAAATAAAGCCGATAGTGCCAAAAAATGCCATGACACTCAACACGCTAATCGTATTGGAGGCATACCAATCTTCTGATTCGCCCCGCTCTAAAACGTATTGAAGCGACCCAATAGCTACCACCAAAAGTAAAATACCTAAGTAATCAATTTGGATATTGGCTTTATTTTTACCTTCATCGGGTTTTTTATCAATAAAATTCCACGCTAAAAAAGTAGCAATTACGCCAATGGGAAGGTTGATAAAAAATATCCAAGGCCAGTTCAAATGTTCCATAACCCAACCACCCACTGTAGGGCCTAAAGTGGGACCCATAACGACTCCCATGCCGAATATTCCGCTCGCAATGGCTCTATCTTGGGGTTCAAATGCATCAAACAAAATGGCTTGTGAGGTAGAAAGTAAAGCCCCACCACCAATTCCTTGAATAAATCGCCAAAACACTAAAGTCACGAGGGTACCCGATTCACCACACATATAAGATGCAATGGTAAATAGTATCATTGAAAAAACATAGTAGTTTTTACGCCCAAAATAGTTCGCTAAAAAACCCGTCAAAGGGATAATAATGACATTGGCAATGGCATAAGATGTAATGACCCACGCTACATCTTCCACATTTACCCCCAAACTTCCCGCCATATTGAACAACGCCACATTCACGATGGACGTGTCCAATAATTCCATAATCGCCGCCGAAATAGTGGTCAAAACAACCACAAATTTTGCTACACCTTTTAATGCCATAGTATTTTATAGTTTATGGTGCTATGTATTGGTGCTTTGTGCTTTGTGCATCGTGCTTGGACTAAGCACGGTGCACTAAGCACCAAGCACCATAAACTATAAAATACTATGGCATTAAAAGGTGTAGCAAAATTTGTGGTTGTTTTGACCACTATTTCGGCGGCGATTATGGAATTATTGGAC
>JANMYC010000841.1:0-4888 GCA_031381715.1 Saprospiraceae bacterium | reverse complement strand
GTTTTACTTAGGGTTGATAAAAAAAGTACCTATTTGCCTTATTTGGGCTACGGATATGCACACCGTTTTGGTTCTTCCCGACAATGGGTTTTCGATAGCCGGATAGGCTTGGGTGCAACCACTAATGCGGATAAAAACGGTCTTTACCCCGTCATCAAAACGGGTTTGGGTAGAACTTTTTAAAATAAAAGAAATGTTAATCAAAGTCATCTATTTAGCCAACATCATGGTGGCAGGTTGGATAAGTATCTCGAGCCTTTTTTATCCTAAAACGGCACAAGCCACTGTTTTTAGCAATGATTTTGCTTATTCCGAAGCCATTCGTTTAGTTGGTGCTTTGTGGTGGGCGATATTTATTTTATCTATTTTAGGGTTATTTTTTCCACAAAGGAAGAGCCTTGTTTTGCTTTTTCAACTCATTTATAAATCTTCGTGGCTGCTTTTTGCCGCACTACCCGCTTTACTTCAAAAACAGCCTTTTCCGAAAGGGATGGCAGTATTTTTTATCGTTTGGGTATTAATTTTACCTTTCGCTATTCCATGGAATGAACTTTTTAAAAATTAGATGATACAAAAGTGAAAAGCGTAGAAAAGGCACCCCTCAGTATTTTGAAGTTTCTAACCTAAAAGCTATCAAAATATAAAGTGTATTTGACATTTTGAATTCAAAAAGAATTGTAGTTTTATCTTACTTTTTTTGTTGGGTAAAACAATACAGAAAGTACGACAAAATTTTCACATATTCACAGTTAGTGACGATTTTGTAAGACCACCAAAAATTCAAAAAATTCTTATGACAATGAGAACAAAAATATTCGCTTTACTATTAAACGTACTTTCAATTTGCAGCAGTTCATTCGGGCAGACAATTCCTCGGTTTGAGTATTCTGACACTCCTATCATTGACTTGCCTAAAAAACAAAATATTAAATTTGGTTACTTAATCGTTTTGGAGGACAGAGCTAAACCAATGGGAAAAACTTTACGACTTCCCGTTTTCATTTTAAAAAGTAGAAGCACTAACCCAAAGAATGACCCTATTTTATATACTTCCGGTGGACCAGGAAGTAGTTCCGTGAATACAGCAAAATACGGGGAGTATTTTAGTTATTTAGACGATAGAGATTTTATTGTTTTTGAACAAAGGGGTACTCGTTATGCTCAACCAAATCTTGCTTGTACTGAACTTGACAGTATTAAAAAAAGTAACAGTTGGATAAATTTGAGTGAAACTGAAAAGACTACAATTGAAGTTCAGGCTGCATTACATTGTCAAATGCGACTTTTAGCGGCAGGCAACAATCTTTCTACCTATAATACAAAAGCAAGTGCTGCCGACATAGAGGATTTGAGAAAAGTCTTAGGAATTAAACAGTTGAATTTATTTTCAGTTTCGTATAGTACGAAAATTGCACAGGTTCTATTAAGGGATTATCCAAAATCAATACGTAGTGCAGTTTTAGATTCGCCTTTACCTTTATGGGCAAACTATGACGAAACAAGTTTGAAATTTTTTAATGAAAAACTAAATTTGCTTTTTTCATCTTGTGCATCCGACAGTATTTGTAACAGCGTTTATCCCAATTTAAAAAATCGGTTCTTACAATTCATTGAACAAACAAACAAGAAGCCAATTTTGCTTCCTTTAAAAAGTCCAATTGACAGTAGCCTTATTTACGTTTCATTAAATGGCTATCAAATTGCTTCATTCATAAATTTGGGTAACACATGGGGACTAAGTGGTTTTCCAAAATTTTTGGACAAACTTTGTAACGGAGAGTACAACGTTTTAGAACCTTTTGTTTACGATTTATTTTCGGACAACAATCGTTCAATGGGTATGAGATTATCAGTTTGGTGTTCGGAGGAATATCCGTTTGAAAATCTAAGTAAAGAAATAAAACAAAAAAATATTCCTTCACAGTTTTACGGGATGACTTCGGATGCAGTACCTATTGAGGTTTGTAAAATTTGGAAAGTTGAAAAAGCAAAAGCTATTGAAAATAAATCATTCAAAACAAATGTGCCGGTACTTTTAATCAATGGTGAGTTTGACCCAGATACACCAGCATTTTGGGGCGGACAATTACAGAAGACATTTTCTAAAAGTTATCATTTTGTTTTTAAAGGCATGAGCCACACACCAACACAAAATTGGAACAATAACTGCGGTATGCAATTAGCAAATTTATTTTTCAGCAACCCTTTTGCAAGACCAATACCAAAATGCTTTGAGGACTTAAAGACTGTAAAGTATGACACAGCTAAATGAGCGACGAAGAAAAACTCCCGCCAACATCGTTAAAATATAAATCCCCCCTCAGTATTTCACACCCCCACCTTCGTTTGAGCCGTTGAAACCGTTTTCAATTCATCCAGATGGTGGCGATACCAATTCACACCGGCATATTCTGCATTGATTTTATAGATTTCGGGTTTATTTTTTAAAAGGGATAAAATGTCGTCCAATGAAAAATGGGGATTGGCGAAATACAATTCTTCAAATACTTTTTTAATGAAAAAATAGTCTTTTCTATAGTCAATCGTGAAACGGTGGGTCATGGAATAGTCCATTCCAGTTTCCCACCGGAAATTGCCAATGCTAAATTTGTCAGGATTTTCCCAAATATAAGGTGTTGTATGCTCCAATTCCAAAGGGCGTTTGGCTTCATGCCATGCTTTTGAAAGACATTCCATCGTCATTATTTCAACGTCATTGCCATCGGGATATGTAGCGGGGTGCAGATTACTGACGTAGTCAAACTGACCCCTATTTTTAATAAAATAATCGAGCCCTTTGTCCACGATGCGGGGGTCAATGAGTGGGCAATCGGAAGGGATTTTCAAGACAATATCTGCCCCGTATTTCAGAGCCGCTTGATAATGTCTATCCAAAAGATTGTTTAAGCTACCTCTGAAACAGGGAATGCCGATAAACTCTGCTTCTGTTTTAATAATATCATCTTCTGGGTTTTCGGAAGTTGCGATGATGATTTGGACGGTATGTTTCACCTGCATCAAGCGTTCTATCATTCGAGAAAGCACTGTTTCACCCAGAATAGATAACAAAACTTTATTGGGCAAACGGCTTGAAGTAGCACGTGCTTGTACTATAATCAATACTTTTTCAGACATATTTTATTGATTTAACCACCTTATTTTAAACTAATTCAAATTCTGCTATCCCCTCAGTTCCGAGTACTCGGGACTACCTTTTTTACGCTTAACTTTGAGGTTTTCAAGCATCAAATCCACTTCATCTTTATAGGGTTCATAATGAAATTGCTGAGCAAAATCCTCTTTTTTACCTTCAAATTCCACAAAATTCCGAACAATATGGGCGATATTTTTAGAAGATGTTCCGTTATTTTGAATTGGGCACAAACGTTTTAACTCCTCCACATCAAAATAAGAATGTACCTTTTTACCGAGTGCAATACCTGTATAAACCACGGTTGAATATTGCGTTATCAATTCATCGCAATTGGCTATCATCTCGTTAGTATTGCCACCCCAATACACCAGTGTACCTTCGGGTGTATTGTGCTTAATTTCGGGTAAAGCACGGTCAATTTCTTCGTTGGGATGCAATTTGAAAAGCAAACGACGACCATCGGCTATTTTTACGCATTCATCAATAAAATCAATGCGATCATCGCGGCGATAGGTTTCACGCATATCAGACGTAGCCACCATCACGTAGCCGTGGTGTTTGAAATTATTAGATGAAAATTGCTGAAGGTTATCATAATTGGGGATTCCCGTCACGAAAATTTTACCCCCCTCAGTACCCCGCGTTGAAAAGTAGTTTTTGTACCCTTCCGAAGCAGCACAATACACATCGCACACATTCGATGAGCCATTGAGCGAAGTATCTCCGCTCCAATAAGGTGGCAAATGCAGTTTTTTCACCCAATTGCTCCATTTTGTGTACGGGTCAATCATACCCTCTTGCACCCACACAATTTTCTTATGGCGCATGCGCATTGGCACCAGCATATCGGAGCAATAAACCACCAAATCGTATTTATTGACTTCAGCTTTATAATCTATTTTATGCCCGTATTGGGTCAAGTACTTTTCTGCATTTTCTCTAAATGAATCCGCCAAAATGGTAGTATCCGCTAATTTGGTATATTTTAAAAGGAAATTGTGCGTGGGTGAATCCGTAAAAATTTGGCTGAACCAACAATCATAATCCGACAATTCTTCGGCAATTTGTTGCATTTGAGTTGTTTGGTTCATGGAGCCTGTTATAAAAAGTATTCTTTTCTTCATTAAAATCTTTCTTTATTTCTCGTTTATCACGCTAAAATAAGAAAGCCATGTTAAGTATATTTTAAGCCTATATTAAGTTTTCATGAATGAGGTGTATTTAACTATTTAATCATATATGCCTAATACAGGCTTAACATTGAAAAAATAGATTTGTAGATTAAAAAATCTATTTTAAATATAGTAAAACTTTAAAAATGGCAACATCTTCTCCTTCTCCAAAATTCTCGAATGGCTGGATTCCTTATCTTA
Source organism: Saprospiraceae bacterium (assembly GCA_031381715.1). Classification (GTDB taxonomy): domain Bacteria; phylum Bacteroidota; class Bacteroidia; order Chitinophagales; family Saprospiraceae; genus JAAFJT01. The sequence goes on along the minus strand of JANMYC010000841.1, from coordinate 361 downwards.
CGCTTGTGTTTTTCATCGTTTTCGTCATTTCACAGGTTATTATTAGTAATTTTACTGAGAGGGCAAAAGTTTCCATTCAAGACAGTATTGGGCTTATTTTTTTACTGCTGTTTTTATATTTTTTAAAAAGGTCGTATAAATAGAGGTAAGGCGTAAAATAATTTCCGAACATCACAAATACCCGCAAAAAAAAACCCTACGGTAATTACCTCCGCAGGGTTTTAACTTATCTATGATTCATTAAATATAATCCAAAAGGATTATTGTCTCTTCCCCTGTTTTAATTCCTTTTTTAATGCTTCTAACTCTTCTAACTTGCCATCAACTGCCAGTTGCGCTTGTTCTGCCCACGTGCTTGGGT
>JANMYC010000827.1:0-5567 GCA_031381715.1 Saprospiraceae bacterium | reverse complement strand
ACTTATCGAAATGTATCTTGACGGTAACGAAAAAGCATTTGAAACGCTTCTTCGCCGTCATAAGGCAAAAATTTATACCTCCATCTATCTATTCTGCAAAGACCAAGCTCTTGCAGAAGATATTTTCCAAGAAGTATTTATTAAAATCATCAACACGCTACGCAGTGGTCGTTACAACCATGAAGGCAAGTTTTTGCAATGGGCATTACGCATTGCACACAACCTATGCGTTGACTATTTCCGCCGTGATAAGCGCCGCCCTACAATGGGTTCAAACGATGATTTTGATATTTTCAATGTCATTAGCCTTTCTGACGAAAGTCCTGAGCAAAGCATCATGCGCAGTCAAGCACACGACCGCATTCGCAAACTTGTGGATGCGTTGCCATCAGAACAAAGAGAGGTTGTTATTTTGCGTCACTATGCGGACATGAGTTTCAAGGAAATTTCTCAATTGACACGTGTGAGCATCAATACGGCTTTGGGTCGTATGCGCTACGCACTTATCAATATCCGCAGAATGGTAGAAGAAAAAGATATGATTTTACAATAGTTAGAAACTCTGAGTATAAAGGTATTACATCAAGTAACACCTTTTATTTTAATAGAAGATTGACAAGTGGTTATCGCTTGTCAATCTTTTTTTACGTAAAAAGCATCGACTCTCCCGAAATATTCTGAATACAAATTCAAACCTTAAGGCATAGTGACATCTATTCAGAATCCAAAACTGTCCTAAATTTTTGTTATTTATTTGTTAAAGTAAAAAAAGTGAATTATGGTAGTCCATTTTCAATTCTATGAAATGAAGAATAGAATTGAGTATTGACCTTTTATTTCTTAATATTTGTTGATTTACCATAACATCCAATAAAATACTGGAAATCAATTATTTGAATATGAGACTTTTTCTTTTTACGATTTTTTATGCTCTTTAAAAAAGCTCTTCCCGAAGTAATACTGTACATTTCATAGATTTCGATTTCTAAAATAAGCGCGTTGCGAAAATTTGTCACATAGAATTCAATACAAACAAATGAATTTTAACAAAAAAAGCATTTTTAAAGACTCTAAATGGTTTTTTTAAATAAATAAACCATAATTAAATATTTTATCATGTCACTACATTGACAAAATATAAGTATTTTTACAACGAAAAATATAGTGACATTGCATACAATTACTGAAAGCAAAAAACTTTGGTAAAGATTTTGCAAATAAATAAAATATAAAAGCATATTCTACAATGATAAGATTATTGATTCCATTAACGATTTTTACTTTTTCTTTCGTCACCACATTTGCTCAAGATACGTTAATAGTACATACTGTTAAGTTAGTATCGAACGGTAATACATATTTGGTTGATGGCACGCCCGTTGCTGCCGATGTTTATAAAAAGCTTGAAGAGGAACAAAATAACTTCAAAACTAAAAGTCTCAATAAACTTTGCTGGGTTAAAAAAATCAGTAAAGACAATAAGATGATTGAACAAGGTTTGTTCTGCAACGGTACTACGCCCGTAGGCAACGTGATAAGATACAATTCAAAAGGACTGGTGACGTATAAAAAACTCTACTCTGGCGTTAAAATAACTGCTTGTGGTCAAAGTGAAGTTGGAAGAAAAGCTATTGAAGAAATTTATGATTTTGCAGCTGGCTTAAAAATCTATGGTTCTTATCAAGACGGTGTTAAGCATGGTCAATTTCTTTACTACGATAAAACGGTCATTGTAGGCGTAGAAGCCTACGAAAAAGGTCAATTGCTCAAGCGTACAGGCAAAATCTATACTGTGAAAGAAGGCGGTAGTTTCGTCCTCTCTAATTTGGGCGGAGTTGATAATATCACTAAAAGATAGTTTCAAAAAAATAATTTCAAAAAGCCGTTTGACGTACCTGTCAAACGGCTTTTTTTGTACCTTTAAATTCTGCCCAATAATTTCAGCTGCTCTTACTATTTCCCTTTAACTTTAATCTAAATCGATTACAAACCATGCGCTTTATTTATCTATTTCTCGCCCTACTTATTGGCGATTTAATTGCCCAAAGCTTTCGTCCGCAGTACCCATTTTTAGAATATATTTTCAAGCCCGCCTTGATGATTTCACTCATATTTTACTTCCAAAAGCAATCTTTACTGAGGGGGGGTAAGCAGGATTGGTGGATACTCCTCGCACTCATTTTTAGTTGCTTTGGGGATATTGCGCTAATGTTTAACGGTGGTTTTTTAATAGGTTTAGGTAATTTTTTAATTGCCCACATTTGCTACATATTCGCTTTTTTAAAAGATAATAGAGGTATTATTTTTACTAAAAAGGATAGGCTAATGGGCGTCATAGGGATTTTAATATACGGAGTTGCCCTATTATTTTATCTGATACCACATTTAGGAGCGATGACCATCCCCGTCGTGATTTATGCCTCCACGATATTGACTATGCTTTTGACGACCCTCAATCGCTGGAAAAGTGTCAGATGGGACAGTTTTCAATGGGTCTTCTTGGGAGCAATACTTTTTGTAATATCCGATAGCTTAATTGCAGTGAGCCGATTCGTAGGGCAATTTCCACTTTCAGGGATTTTGATAATGGTGACTTACGCACTGGGGCAATATTTGATTGTTGAGGGTTATTTAAAAAAACGCAATACTTTTGTATGAGTAGGTTTCTAAAAGATAATACCCTATTAATTGAGGAAAAGAAGAATAAATCATTGTTACCTCATCATAGATTCATACCTTTGCAAACTTATTTTTCGAAATTGATTATTCATCATTTTTAAATTAAAATGCTCGAAAAAATTAAAAATAATATAGGCTGGATATTGTTAGTAGTGGCATTGATGTATTTTATAGGGAAATATTTATACGCCCAACCCAAATATATCAATGGAGCCCAAGCGCCTGATTTTACAGCAACTATGCTCATTGGAACACCTATGAACCTCTCAGATTTGAAGGGGCAATATGTTTTACTAGATTTTTGGGGCAGTTGGTGTGGGCCTTGCTTGGCAGAAGCCCCTGATTTGAAGAACTTGTACGAAAAATTTCATGGTAAAAACTTTCAAGATGCCAAAGGCTTCGAAATAGTGAGCGTAGGGATTGAAAGTGAAAAAGAACGTTGGCAGAACGCTATTTCGAGATTTAATCTCAGCTGGCAATACCACGTTTCTGATTTTCAAAACTTGGATTCTCCCATTGCTAAATTATACGGTGTGCGCGTTATCCCCACCAAATTTCTTTTGAATACTGAGGGGGTCATCATTGGAGTAAATCAATCTATAAGCGATATTGACAAACTTTTAACAAGCAAAATGAAATAACGGAAATTTCACAAATGATTGATTTTCAACAGTTTTTGATATTTGCTTTTGCTTCTTTTTTACTCAATATCACGCCCGGCAATGATATGGTATTTGTAGCCACTTACGCCACTAACCAAGGGATAAAAGCGGGAATATGGGCTTCTTTGGGGATAGCTTTGGGCTGTATTGTACATATTTCAGCCGCTGTTTTAGGAATCTCTGCTATTATCGCCCAATCCGCTTTTTTGTTTGATTTGATTAAATATTTGGGGGCTGCTTATCTAATATACATTGGCTTAAAAACCATATTTTCAAAAGCAGATAATTTTGATATTGAAAAGAAGAATAGCGTGATATCTAATTGGGGTATTTTAAAACAAGGAATTTTCACCAATATTTTGAACCCGAAAGTGGCTTTATTTTTTTTAGCTTTTTTACCCCAATTCACTACTCCTCAGTATCAGCCTGTTTGGCTACAGATTCTAATCTTAGGCATCTGGTTTAATATTTCAGGAACTTTAGTCAATTGTGCCGTAGCTTTTGCTTTCGGGAAAGCAAGTAGTTTTTTAAAAAAATACCCGAACTTCACTAATTGGCAAAACAAATTTACGGGGTTTATCCTTGTTGGATTGGGACTTAGAGTTGCTTTTATGAAAAAATAGCAGGTTTTAACCCAATTTCATACAATCTGCCATATTGTCATTTTTATACCGATGGCAGGCATTTTGATTCAAATGATTGATTCATGTTTAAAAAATGGTTTAAAAATAAGCAGATGGAAAATAATGAGACATTGCACAACGAGGATTTGATGCAAGACGAGTCAGTAGAATCCACAGAAAATACTGGAGACACGACAGAAAACGCGGATAATAACCCTGAGTTAGTAGCGTTGCAGGAGCAAATAGCTGAGTTAAAAAATAAGATTCTGTATCAACAAGCAGAATTTGATAATTTTCGCAAACGCACTCAGAAAGAAAAAGCTGAAGTTATAGCGATGGCTTCACGTGACACTTTGACATCTCTCTTGCCAGTTTTGGACGATTTTGACAGAGCCTCTAAAAATGAGGAATTTACTGAGGGGGTCAATCTCGTTTGGCTGAAGCTCATTTCTACGCTTAAAAATAAAGGATTAAAAGAAATGGAAAGTCCTGCCGGAAGTGATTTCGATCCTGACCAACATGAAGCCATCACTGAAATACCCGCTGGCGATGAGTTAGTTGGTAAAATAGTGGACACTGTTGAAAAAGGATACATTTTAAGCGATAAAATCATTCGTTTTGCAAAAGTTGTAGTAGGCAAATAATAATTGATTGCTGGTTTTGTAAAATAAAAAAACGACACAATCAATAACTAATTGATAAAATGGCTAAAAGAGACTATTATGAAGTACTCGGCGTTCCGAAAAATGCCGATGATAACTCAATAAAGCAATCTTACAGAAAGATGGCTATGCAATATCATCCTGACCGCAATCCAGGTGATAAATCCGCAGAAGATAAATTCAAAGAAGCGGCTGAAGCGTATGAAATACTCAGTAATGCAGATAAGCGCGCTCGTTACGACAGATTAGGTCACGCAGGTGTAGATGGGAATAGTGGTTACGGCGGCGGCGGTGGTGGATTCAATAGTGCAGAAGATATTTTCAGTGCCTTTGGCGATATATTTGGTGATATGGGTGGAAGCCCATTTGAGTCATTTTTTGGAAGTAGTGGAGGCGGAGGTCAACGCCGTCCGCAAGGGCAACGAGGTACAAATTTAAGAATAAAGGTGCGTCTTTCATTGGAAGAAATAGCGCAAGGTGTTACGAAGAAAATAAAAGTCAAAAAGCAGGGTACTTGTAATGTCTGTAATGGTTCTGGAGCGAAGGATTCCAATTCTGTTACTACTTGTGGTACTTGCAAAGGCTCTGGCTACGTTCGCCAAGTAAGAAATACTTTTTTAGGTCAAATGGCTACTACTACGGCTTGTCCAACATGTAAAGGCAACGGGAAGGTAATCACTGCCAATTGTAATAATTGCCGTGGCGAAGGCACTATATTTGGCGAAGAAACTATTGATTTGCAGATTCCTGCGGGTGTTCAAGATGGCATGCAGTTACAACTAAGTGGAAAAGGCAATGCAGGTGCAAAAGGCGGCGGAGCAGGTGATTTGATTATCATTATCGAAGAAGCACCTCACGAAAGTTTCCAACGCGAAGGAATGAATATTCACCACGAATTGTACATCAACTTTGCTGACGCGGCTTTGGGTACAAGTGTGGAA
>JANMYC010000803.1:0-4307 GCA_031381715.1 Saprospiraceae bacterium | reverse complement strand
TATTATGGGCATGGTAGGCTCCAATCTACTGGGTGGCTTGTTCGGTAAAAAATAAGACATAAGATAATTAAAAATACCGATTCCGACACTCGGAACTAAGGGAATGCTTAACCGCGTTCCCTTTTTTTAAGTAGTTAGGCTAAAAAACCGACATTTTCTTTTTTGAGTAGGCTATTAAAACTACAGAAAAGACTCCACTCCGTACTTTATACAGTTTTAAGCCCGACAGAAAATGACGATTATTTTTAACTTTGCAGCATGAAAAAAATAATCATTCTTTTAATAGCCAGTTTTTCAATAATTTTATCTTGTAAAAACGAATCCAAACAAGAGACCCCTCAGTTTGCCAAAACGGGTATCCCCGACATAGACGCCCTCACTGAGCAAATATTTAAAGATCCTAAAAATGCACAACTATACTTCAAAAGAGCACAATTATTTTATAAAAATGGTGCTCAAGGCGGTTATGATATTGCCATCGAAGACATGAAATATGCCCTTACACTGGATTCCGCTAATATTGATTTTCACCATTTCCTTTCGGATGTGTACATGGATTATGCACAATCCCGTTTAGCCGTCACCACCATGGAACGAGCAGTGGCGTTAGCCCCGACTCAAGTGCCTACGCTGCTCAAATTGAGTGAAACTTATCTCATCACTAAACAGTACGGTTTAGCACTCTCTATTATTGATAAAGCTTTAAAAATTGACCCTCAAAGCTCAGATGCCTATTTTTTATTAGGAATGGTATTAAAAGAGCAAAAGGATGAAGCCCGTGCAATCAATGCTTTTCAAAAAGCAGTTGATTTAGATTCTGACAATAAAGATGCTTTCATCGAGTTGGGTAAGCTTTTTACCAATAAAGGAAACCCTTTGGCTCTAAAATATTTTGACAATGCTTTATTGATTGATTCCCTTGATTTTAATGCAATGATGGCAAAAGCCTATTACTTTCAAACTAAAAATCAACTCAACGAAGCCATTGCTGAATATAAAAAAATCCTCTCACACGACCCGCGTTACGAAGTGGCGTTGTTTAATTTGGGATTGATGTACTTAGATAAGGACTCAATTGACCAAGCTCAAAGACACTTTGACATTGTTGTAAAGGAATCGCCCACTTTTTTTAAAGCATATTATTATCTCGGATTTATTGCCGAAAAAAAAGGAGAAAAGGAAATAGCCTTAAAAAACTACAAGCAAGCCTTAGAGTTTAATTCAGGTTACGACAAAGCCTTAGAAGGAGTAAAAAGATTAAGTATTAAGTAGATTGGTTACTTTAATTTCATTTCACTCACGATTGGATAGTGATCGGAATAGGGCTCTTTTAAAATGGTACAACTGAGGATTTTAAACTGTTTTTCATCGTTTAAAATATGGTCAATTTTTAAAGCCGGAATATTACCATTGTAAGTAACCCCAAAACCAAATCCTTTTCTTTGAAAAGCATCTTGCAGATTTGCACTCAAAACCTGATAACTGTACGAAACAGGTATATCGTTAAAATCCCCACAAATCATTACGGGGTAAGGGCTGGTCAAGGTATGTGCTTTTATTTTTTCAGATTCTTTTGCTCTCAATTTAGCATTTCGGCGCACAAGTTTGAGCATTTTAAACATTTTTGACCATGTTTCACCTTCTTCATAATCAGCATTTTTAGCCAAATCATCGGCCAAATCACTTACGCTATTTGAATGAAGATGTACTGCATAAACGCGAATTATCTTTTCTCCAATTTTTATATCTGCATAGGTGCATCCATTGGTATCGTTGCCATCGTCAAATTTTACGATACCTTTTTGAGTAATGGGGTACTTACTGAAAATAGCGATATTACTGCCCTCACAAGGTACTTTATATGGATATTTTGCTAATTCTACGACATTGTCGAGTTGATAAATATAGGCACCCGGTGTCGCAAACTCTTGAGCACAAACTATATCACAGTTTTGATTTTTAATAAAATCATTGAGTTTAAAAAGTTTATTGCCTTTTACAGGAATACTTCCCATATTATAAGTCATTACTTTTAAATCTTTTTCAGATGTTTGATCCTTAAAAAAATCAAAACCGACAACTCGACTCAAATACATCCATCCCACTAAGACACAAACCGCTGAATACCACCAATATTTCATGCGGCTCAAGCCCCATAGCCCAATAAATATCATATTTAGGAGTAATAACCAAGGAAAAGCCAAACCTACAAATAGAAAAAAGGACACTGTATGTGGATTCACATAAGGAGCGATATAGGCAATCAGTGTAAAAAAGATTACCCAAAGGTTGATTTTACGGAGGATGCGAACCATATTTAAAAAGTAAGGGGTTCTATTTCAATTAGGGACTAAACAAAAAATAAAGTATCCAAATTGGGTATTATATTTTCTTTAGATAAGGCAAATTTTTTGAGAAATAGTGAACTATTTAAAAAGAATTTAACGCAATATAAAGGAAATAGAATTGTCAAGTTGGGTACTTTATTTTTTGTTTAGTTCCTTAAAAACAGAACCCCTTTAAAACGATGATATGAATAGTTTTATGTTATTTTTTACTGGCATTGAACAAAAACTCTTTCTCTTCTTTGGTCAAGCTTTCGTAGCCCTTTTGTTTGATTTTATCTAAAATAATATCCAGACGCTCTTGTTCATTGACCCCCTCAGTATCAGACTTCCTATTGCCTTGCGAAGTTGTTTTTTGTTGCTTCTTTTCAGAACGCGCAAATTCTTTTTCACCTTTTTGGTACGTAAACGTTTTTTTATTTTTTCTATTAAAAAGATTGGAAATAGAAGTAATCATGATATTTATCGGTTTCCCTAAGTCTACTCCTTTTTTCAATAAAAAAACGTAGAAAAAGCCCATTGCTGCTCCACCTAAATGGGCAAAACTACCACCTGCATTATAATTATTAGCAATGGCTACCACATCCAAAAATAGGAGCACCAAAGCGATATATTTTAATCGAACGGGGCCGATGAGCAGAATATTAAAAATATAATCGGGTGCAACAAGGGCAGCACATGCCAACATTGCCGTTACCGCTGCCGAAGCGCCTAATGCAAAACTCCCTATACTTAAAACATTGGCCACGAAGAAAAAAACCAAATTTCCTGTAATACCGCCTAACAAATACAAAGGTAAAATACGATGATTACCTAATAAATCACCCACCACTCTGCCAAACCAAAAGAACGCCAGCATATTCCAAAGAATATGTCCAAAATCCTGATGTAAAAATGCTGCTGTTATGATTGCCCAAGGATGCGTCAATAAATGGGTAAACGAAGCGGGCATACTAAAAAAATGCAAAAACGTATCGTAAGGTATCGGATTAAGCGGTTCAGGGAACCTTAATATGAGTTTGACTAAATTAACCAAGATGAACACACAACAGTTGACTATGATGAGCCGTGTCACCATATTACCATATTGAAATTCTCTTTTTACATCTTCCCAAATTGATTGAAACATTGACGTATTATATTTTAAATTGGGTAAAACTAAGCAGGCGTTTGAAAATATCGGTTATTTTAGCCCAACTACTTGTTATCGCATTAGACCTCAAAATTACTACTCTGTTACGGTTAATGCTGCATTAATAACACTATTTTATACTAAATTGTTAATTTTAGCATACTGTAAAAGTAAAATAGTTTTACCATCGCGTATTTCGCCCGTTTCTATCATCGAATAAGCTTTTTCAAACGGTATTTCAAGTACTTCTATATCCTCTTGTTCATGCTCCAAACCACCCCCCTCAGTAATTTTCATATCTTTTGAGTATTCTGCTACAAAATGATGAACAATTTCTGTCACTGAACCGGGCGACATATAGGCTTCAAATACTTTTTTAACATCGCGTACTTTGTAGCCCGTTTCTTCTTCTGTTTCACGGCGGATACATTCTTCGGGGTCATGTTCATCCAAAAGACCCGCGCAGGCTTCAATGAGCATACCTGTTTCATTACCATTAATGTAGCTCGGCATACGAAATTGGCGAGTCAAAATCACTGTTTTACTTTCAGGATTATACAGCAAAATAGCCGCTCCATTACCTCTATCATAAGCCTCGCGGTATTGAATTTGCCACGTCCCATCTTTTTTAAGATACTCAAAAGTAACTTTATTGAGCGTGTACCAATTATTGGAAAGTATTTCAATATTGATATTTTTGACTAAATGACTCATATTATAATAAAGTTATTATCTCTTGATTTTAGTTTTTGGTATTTCGTTTTTCTCCCTTTCCTCCAAGTTTTTTTTTACAACATCGTTTTCATGTAAGTCAGTTAATCTAGATGCTT
>JANMYC010000767.1:0-21212 GCA_031381715.1 Saprospiraceae bacterium | reverse complement strand
GGCGTCATCACCGTTAGCAAAGAAGAAGCTTTCGATTATGCTCAACGTTTGGCAAAAGAAGAAGGCATTTTAGGGGGTATTTCAACAGGCGCATCCCTCGCAGCAGTAGCTAAAAAAATTGCAGAATTACCAAAAGGCTCTCGCATTTTAACTTTTAACTATGATACTGGAGAGCGTTATTGGTCAGTAGAAGGGTTATTTTAGTTGATTTTATGATACTTTCCCTTGAGAAAGCCTTACAAAATCAGTTTTTGTAAGGCTTTTTAATTGGAATACTGAGGGGGTGCTTTATTTCATATCATTAAAAACGTGCTAAAAATTGGGGAACATTTAAAATTGGAATACCATCAAAGGGATGAAGTACCAATAAATCAGCGTCTTTACTGATGATAAAATCGGCATTTGCACTTTTCGCAAGTTCAAGAAATTTATCGTCTTTAGGGTCACGACAGACTTGTATAGAATAAGTGATAGTTACTGGAAAGGCTACCATTTCAAAATCGTGATAAAACGTTAAACGACGTGACAAGTGCACATATTTATCAAATCGAGGTAAATGCATTTTTTCAAATAATTCGGCTAAAGTCTCTTCTGAATAAACCACAATACCTTCTCTGAATGCTTTACGAAATACCAAATTGCTTGAAGAGGGTGGAGAAAGTAATTCACTGATGAGTATATTGGTGTCTAAAACGAAAATTTTACTCATGATTCAGATAAAATTTCATCAATAATATCTTCTGATAAACCATTAGCTTCCGCTTCATTTCCAACTTCTTCCATTTTTTGGAACATATCTTCTATGGCTTGCTTCCTAAATTTCACTGCAAGTAATTTTTCGAAAAGTCTTTTCAAGTCTTCTTTTTCTTTGGGCATAGCTTGTCTATATGCCAATACAAGACTTTCTTCAAGTTGAAATTTCAATGTGAGTGTAGTCATATTTAATTATTTTCAACAAAAATAAGCGTTTTTTTCAAAATATGCTTGAAATATGTTGCGTTTCGCTCCATCAAGCCAAAGGCATGACTGAGGGGGTAAAAGCAAAAGGCGCAATGAAAGAAAACCATTCATTACGCCTTTTAAAATATCTATTAAAATACTGAATTACATTTGCTTGATGATTTCATCACCGAATTCAGAACATTTTAATTTAGTTGCACCTTCCATCAAACGCTCGAAATCGTACGTTACACGCTTCGCAGTGATTGACTTTTCGATACCCTTAACGATTAATTTCGCTGCTGCATCCCAACCCATATACTCCAACATCATTACTGCTGAAAGCAATACTGAAGATGGATTTACGACATCCTTATCAGCATATTTAGGCGCTGTACCGTGCGTAGCTTCAAAGATAGCGTGACCAGTTACGTAGTTGACATTTGCTCCTGGAGCGATACCGATACCACCTACTTGAGCCGCTAAAGCATCAGAAAGGTAGTCACCATTGAGGTTCAAAGTGGCAATAACATCAAAATCCGTAGGACGAGTCAATACTTGTTGCAAAGCAATATCTGCAATGGCATCTTTTACCAAAACTTTACCCACAGCTAAAGCCTCTGCTTGTGCTTTATTAGCGGCTTCTTCACCACTTGCTGCCTTGATTTTGTCGTAAGTATTCCATGTGAATACTTGGTCAGCGAATTCCTTTTCAACCAAAGCATATGCCCAATCACGGAAGCCCCCCTCAGTAAATTTCATAATATTACCTTTGTGGACAATCGTAAGTGATTTGCGCTTATTGGTTATAGCATACTCAATAGCTGAGCGAACAAGGCGCTCAGTACCTGCTCTCGATACAGGTTTGATACCCAATCCTACAAATACATCGTTGCTTGCATCCTTCAAACGAGCCGCTTTGTTGTAAGCTTTTACCTTTTCTTTTGTACCGAAACGGATTTTATCAAAAGATTTAGGGAAGTTTTTCTTTAAAAATGCCAATACTTTCGCCGCATCTTCTGTTCCACCTGCCCACTCGATACCCGCGTAGATATCTTCTGTGTTTTCACGAAAAATAACCATATCCACCAATTCAGGCTGCTTCACTGGTGAAGGAACGCCTTGAAAATAACGAACTGGACGTAAGCACACATATAGGTCCAAAATCTGACGCAAAGCCACATTCAATGAACGAATACCACCGCCAATAGGCGTAGTCAAAGGTCCTTTGATGCCGATAAGACAATCTCTGATGATATCAAGAGTCTCATCTGGCAACCAGTTACCCGTTTGTTTGAATGCTTTTTCGCCAGCAAGTACTTCTTGCCAAACAATCTTCTTTTTACCTTTATAGGCTTTTTCCACCGCCGCATCAATCACGCGTACAGATGCTTTCCAAATATCACGACCTGTACCATCACCCTCAATGAAAGGGATAATTGGGTCATTAGGAACTTTTAGCTTACCATTTTTAATAGTTACCTTAGAGCCAGTCATTTTGTATCAATTGTATTTTAGTTCAAAAATAATTTTGCTTAATTAAAAATAAAACAATGCGAGTAGTTTGGCTAAAATAAATACTGCTATCTCTTAAAGTCGGCTCTATGAAATGTAAAAAATTCTCCGCTCTGCTTCGCATTTTTCACATTTTATAGCCCGACGATAGCAGCATTTATTTTTTAACGCCTGCTTGAAATCTTGCTTTTTCAACGATTTCAAGTTTAAAAAGTTGATTTTCAATGAGTTATATTTCAATTAAATTACTCATTTTCAAAAAGCGGAACAAAATTAAGAAACTATATGTGTTAGGAAAGAAAATCTTCGATTTTTCGCCATTTTTAATGATTTTTCTTCTCAAATACCGTTTTAGCGATTTATACTGAGGAGTAGCGTTCCAATAAATGACACCCCTCAGTATAAACATTAACTTTAATTAAAAAATGCCATATAAAATTTGAGATAATTAAATAATCAAATAGCTTAAGCTGACCATAAAAAATCAAAACTGCGTAAATATGCTGCTCATTATGGGCTATTTCATAATTTGATGTAAAATACCCCTCAGTATATCAACGTTTTATTAAAAACCGAAGGATATTTTTTTAACTTTGCGCGTTTTTAAAGACATTATTTCATTTTAATTATCTCAATCGCATGATAGAAATAAAAAATATGGTCGCAGTAGGCGGCTTATCAGGAGTTTATAAATTGATTTCCGCTCGTAATAATGGTATCATTATCGAAGATTATGACACCAAAGACCGCAAATTTGTACCTGCTCGCCAGCACCAATTTTCTCCATTTGAGACAGTTTCGGTTTATACGGACACTGATTCGGTTCCAGTTGGGCAAGTTTTACACAATATGAAAGCTAATTTGGAGGAGTTCCCTGTTCCTTCTGAAAAAGCGTCGTCTCCCGAGTTGCGCAATTATTTTATTCAAGTATTACCTGAGCACGACCGCGACCGTGTACACATCAGCGATATCAAAAAATTGATTAAATGGTTCAATTTTTTAAACAGCCGCAATCTTTTAATAGACCGCGTAGAGGAAGTCAAAGTAGAAGCTACTGAAGAGGCTACTGAAGAGGCTACTGAAAAAACAGAAAATTGATATACCTTTAATTAAATGTATAAGAATAAAAAAGTCATAGTGGTAATGCCCGCCTATAATGCGGCTAAAACACTTGAAAAAACATTTAAAGAGATTCCTTTTCCGCTCGTTGATGAAGTAATCCTATGCGATGATGCGAGTAAGGACAATACCAAAGACCTTGCAAAAGCCATTGGTATCAATCACGTCATAGTTCACGAAAAGAACAAAGGCTATGGTGGTAATCAAAAATCTCTTTACAATAAAGCATTGGAATTGGGGGGTGATATTGTCATTATGTTGCATCCTGATTACCAATACACGCCTAAATTGATTCCCGCTATGGTCAATATCATCGGTGATGAATTGTATCCCGTGGTATTGGGTTCTCGTATTTTGGGAAAAGGCGCACTCAAAGGCGGTATGCCCTTGTATAAATACATTGCAAATCGCTTTTTGACACTTTCTCAAAATATCTTAATCAATTATAAATTATCGGAGTACCACACAGGTTACAGAGCTTTTTCGGGCGATGTACTGAGGGGTATCAGTTTCAATACCAATTCTGATGATTTTGTTTTTGATAATGAAATGCTCTCTCAAATCGTTTATGCTGGTTTTGATATTGCCGAAGTAACTTGCCCGACGAAGTATTTCGAGGAGGCTTCTTCTATCAATTTTGTGCGCAGTTCTAAGTATGGTTTAGGCGTTTTAAGGGTATCTTTTTCGCACTTTTTACAACGTTTGGGCTTGGGTAATTTTAAAATGTATCAAAAACCTTAAAGAATAGTTTTGAATTAATGTTTACCATATTCGGGTTTTGAGTTGAAAAGATGCTCAAAACCCGAAACTATTTAGGCGTAAAGAAATAATCGCTGCTATCGTCGGGCTGTAAAATGTGAAAAATACGGAGCATAGCGGAGTATTTTCCACATTTTATAGAACCGACTTTAAAAAATAGTAGCGTTTATTTTAGCCAAACTACTTATTCATTCCTAAGTATTTTTCATAAATTTGCTCTCCATTAAATTTGGCTTCAAATGAAGCATTGGCTTCTTTCCTAAATAGTATTGTATGACTTATAAAATTTCAAAACCCAATCGCCGCATAGTGGGTGAAATCACATTGGATGGTTCAAAAAGTATTTCAAATAGGATATTGATTATCAATGCTTTATGCGAAGAAGGTTTTAAAATTGAAAAAATTTCAACCTCTAAAGATACTCAAACGCTTATTTCGCTTTTGAATCAGCAAGACGGTAATGTTTTTGATGCGGGTGCAGCGGGTACTACTTTTAGGTTTATGACCGCCTATTTGGCATTAAAAGAAGGCACTCAATTACTGACGGGTTCGGAGCGGATGAAACAGCGCCCAATTGGTAAGTTGGTGGATGCATTGACAGCTTTGGGTTGCGATATTGAATATTTAGAAAAAGAAGGTTATCCGCCTTTAAAAATAAACCCTCCTCATGCCCTTAATGTGAGCGAGTTGAGCATTGCGGCTGATACGAGTAGTCAATATATAACGGCTCTTTTATTGATTGCTCCAACCTTGCCCAGCGGTTTGCGCTTGACTTTGGAAGGCAATATAGTTTCGCTGCCATATATCCAAATGACCTTGGCGTTGATGAAATACTTCGGCGTTGAGCATTCATGGGATGGCAATACGATAATTGTCGAACCACAAAATTATGTTGCAAAAGATATTGTAGTTGAAGCGGATTGGTCAGCTGCATCTTATTATTATGCTTTAGCCGCTTTCGCGGATGAATTGGATTTAAAATTAAATGGTTTATATAAAGATAGTTTGCAAGGTGACTCCGTGGCGATAGAAATGGGCTTTCATTTTGGCATAGATACTACTTATACTGAGGGGGGGCTGCATCTGAAAAAATCGGGCGAGCCTGCTACCGAAATGTTTGAATGGGATTTTATAAAATGCCCTGATATAGCTCAAACATTTGCTGTGATGTGTGCAGGAACGGGCATTCAAGGACTTTTTACGGGTTTAGAAACTCTTTTTATTAAAGAAACTGACCGCGTGGCTGCTCTAAAAAAGGAATTAGCTAAAGTAGGCGTTTCCTTCGTAAAATTGCCCGCAAAATTTTCGCAAAAGTCTCATAAACAATATTTTATGGTTGAGGGTAAAGCTGAATGGAGTGAAACACCCGAATTCCCAACTTACGAAGACCACCGCATGGCAATGGCTTTTGCGCCTTTAGCCATGTTTCATCCCGTGAAAATTGAAGACCCCTCAGTAGTAAACAAGTCATACTACAATTTTTGGGAAGATTTAAAAAAATTAGGCTTTAAAATAGAAGAGGTGGTATAAAAGCCATTTTCACTCATTTTATCGTATTAATGCAGCTTTTTACTATTCAATAGAAATGTATAAAAATTTAATTTTTGCTATTTTTTCAACAATTTTATTCATTAATTGTCATAAAAAAATAGCCGACAACTCCTCCTCTGAGGTAAAAGAAGTCATTGTACGACCTCTCAATCGCCCCGTGGCAAAGGATAGTTTTCCCTACACATGGTTCGGAACATGGGCAGGAACGCTTGATATCTATAACGCCAAAGGGCTTTCACAGTCGATTCCTATGGAAATGGTAATTGGTCCCACGGATGAGGTGGGCGTTTTTCAATGGAATCTAATCTATGGCGCTGACCGTGAAAAAGGTTTACGCCCGTATTTATTGAGGACGATAGATGCCTCAAAAGGTTTGTATGTGAATGATGAAATGAATTCTATTAAAATGGAAGCCTACTACATGGGCGGAAAATTGTTCTGTACTTTCGGAGTAGAAGGAAATCTATTGACCACCATTGAAGAAAAAGACGGTGATAAAATTAAATTTGAAATCATCTTCGGTAAGGAAAAACCCGTGAGTGTCACTGGCAATCAAGTTGTAAAAGGAGATACCATGCCTTCCGTGAAAACGATGCCCATTATGGTCAATCAAAGAGCAGTTTTGACTAAAAAGAAGTAAAATGAATAAAGAATAACGATTTATGACGTATTTAGGGCATTTTACTTCATAAATCCTTAATCCATATTCGTTATTCATAAATCAAAAAATTCATGACTACCGCCGATTATCAAGAAATATCCGCAACCTTACCCTTACAACCAGGTATCTACAAGTTTATAGACACCAAAGGGGTAATTTTGTACGTCGGCAAAGCGAAAAACCTCAAAAGTCGTCTATCCAACTACTTCGGCGAGCGCAAAGATAGGCAGATGAAGACACGCTCTTTGGTTAAAAATGCCCATCACATTGAATTCACCATCGTAGAAAGTGAGCAAGATGCCTTGCTCCTTGAGTGCGGGCTCATCAAGCAGCATCAGCCCCGCTATAATGTCATGCTCAAGGATGGTAAAAGCTATCCCTATATTTGCATCAAAAACGAGCGATTTCCAAGAGTATTTGTCACCCGCCGGGTTATAAAAGATGGCTCTTTTTACTTCGGTCCTTACACATCAGGGCAACGGGTTTATACTTTAATGGATTTGATTAAAAACTTATTTCCTTTGCGGACATGTGTTTTTGCACTTTCAAAAGAAAATATTGAAAAGGGTAAAATCAAGCTTTGTTTGGAGTACCACATAAAAAACTGTCTGGGTCCATGTGCGGGGCTTGAGAGCGAAGAGACTTACAATGAAAAAATTACTCAAATAAAAAATATACTTAAAGGGCAGTTTTTTTCAGTAAAAATGCATTTAAAAAAAGAAATGCAGACTCTGGCTGAAAATCTTGAATTTGAAAAAGCGCAACAAATCAAAGAACGTTTGACTGCTTTTGAGGATTATCAAGGCAAATCAACTGTGGTGAGTTCTACTATTTCGGATGTGGATGTTTTTACCATCGCTACCGACGATAAAATGGCGTATGTCAGTTATCTGAAAGTAGTAAATGGAGCGATTATTCACACTTACATCTTAGAATTGACCAAAAACATGGACGAGGAAGAAGATTCCATGCTCACTTTTGCGGTGCCTTACCTGCGTGAAAAATTCAACAGTGATAATAAAGAGATTCTGACGCCTTTCGAAATAAAAATTGAAGACCCCTCAGTATCCATCACCATTCCGAAGATTGGCGATAAGAAAAAATTACTGGAGCTTTCTTTAAAAAATGCCGATTATTATCTCCTTCAAAAACGCAAGCAGGAAATACTCAAAACGGGTAAGCAAACCTCCGCCGAGCGTATTTTAACGACATTAAAAGAAGATCTACAAATGGATGTGCTGCCCATGCACATCGAATGTTTTGATAACTCTAATTTACAAGGGACTGACCCCGTTTCCAGTTGTGTCGTTTTTAAAAATGCTAAACCCGCTAAAAGGGATTATCGCCATTTTAATGTAAAAACAGTGGAGGGCCCTAATGACTTCGCTTCCATGGAAGAAGTCGTGTATCGTCGCTACAAACGCTTGATTACTGAGGGGGCATCGTTACCACAACTTATCATCATTGACGGTGGCAAAGGTCAACTATCATCAGCCGTGAAAAGCCTAAAAGCCCTTGATATTGCTCATAAAGTGACGGTTGTGGGCATTGCTAAGCAATTGGAAGAGATATTTTTCCCCGACGACCCACTGCCTTTGTACATCGATAAAAAATCAGAATCTCTCAAACTCATCCAGCAATGCCGCAACGAAGCACACCGTTTTGGCATCACTTTTCACCGCAACCAACGCTCAAAAAACTTCCTTGTCACTGAATTAACGGGTATTGAAGGCATTGGCGATAAAATTTCTGAGAAACTACTCACCCATTTCGGCTCCGTTATCAAAGTAAAAGCCGCTACTTCCGAAGAACTTGAAGCCGTAATTGGCAAAGCCGCCACTAAAAAAGTCATCACATTCTTTTTAAAAAATAAGAAAGAGGAGAAAGAAAGTTAAGAAATAATTCAACTGTGATAATTGTGTGATAGCTGTTTATGACATTTGTATCATAATAAACGGTTCACTTATTGAGGGAATCATTTATTGTGAGCGAGCTTGTGAAAGAGCATTTTTAATGTTCTTTTCAACTTAAAATTGAAGTAACATTTTTTCATACATTTGAGGTTGAAGCCCGTCTTTTATCTAAAAAATATAACAGTCGGGCTTTTTTTATCAATTTTAAGTACTTTTAATAAATGAAAGGAATATACCTCGTATTTTTATTGACAGCGTTTTTTACGGTTAATTTATCTGCTCAAAGTGGTTGGACACGCAGTAAAGGCGGGGTATATGCTAAAGCGGGCGTTTCGACTCTCACGAGCGATAAATATTACGATACTGAAGGCAAGCTCAATACTGGTTCTCGACAATTTTATCAGCAAATGCTATCTTTTTATGGTGAATATGGGGTTACTAAAAATATAACCGCTATATTGAACTATCCTTTTTTGAAATTTCAACGTTACAAAGATTTTGAAACCGTAAAAGGGATAGCAAACCCACAATTAGAATTGAGATTTGCTCTTTTTAAAAAGATTCCAGTTGTTTCATTGGCAGTTGGTGGCGAAATTCCCATTGCAAAACAAAATAATTTTTCTGTTGCAAAATTTGAGTCAGCCCCGGGCATTAGAGAGTCCGTCAATTTGCCCGCCGGCTACGCTGATTTTAATTATTGGGGCACGTTAGCCATTTCATCGGGTTTTGGGAATGTACCCGGTTGGGCAACTATTTCGAGTCAATACGTAGTAAGAGGTAAAAATTATTCCAATCAAGCCAGATTGGGTTTTGAAATAGGCTATAAATGGACGCCTATTTTTTGGACAAATGCGCGATTGACGGGTTTTTATCAAGCCAATAAAAAAGCAGGTACTACTGGCAATATAACAAACGGAGAAAGTACAGAATATACAACAATTGCAGTGGGTGCAGCATACGAATTCAAAAAGCATTGGAGTATTACTGCGGATTTTCAAGCGTATAATGATATATTAGTGCGCCTTAAAAATGTTTATTCAGCACCTTTTTATCAAATAGGTTTTTCAATAGAATTTTAAAAAACTAATGAAAGTAGCAATAATAGGAAACGGTATTGCAGGTATCACCGCCGCTCGGTGGCTTCGCAAACTCGACGATAATGTAGAAATTACAGTTATCTCTGAAGAGGGTGAGTACTTCTTTTCGCGCACTGCACTCATGTACGTGTACATGGGTCACATGCGCCAGCAAGATATTCAACCTTACGAACCTTGGTTTTGGGATAAAAATCGCATCCAATTACTGAGGGGTCGGGTACAATCTATTGATTTTGAGAAAAAAAGTATGCAAATCACGACGGCTGAAACTGCTAAACCTTTCTCATACGATAAATTAATTATTGCTACGGGCTCAAAATCCAATAAATTTGGTTGGAAAGGTCAAGATTTAGATGGCGTGCATGGCTTGTATCACTATCAAGATTTGGAAGCTATGGTGCGCCATACTGAGGGGCTACAAAGAGCTGTAGTGGTAGGAGGTGGTTTGATAGGTATTGAAATGGCTGAAATGTTTCACTCTCGACACATTCCTGTTACCTTCCTTGTACGTGAAAAAAGCTTTTGGAATCTTATCCTACCACCCGAAGAGTCAGCCATGATTAATCGCCACATCATCGAACACGGCTTTGATTTAAGATTGGAAAACGAATTGGGTGAAATTCTGGATGAAAACGGCGATGGGAAAGCAGATGCAGTTATTTTAAAAAGCGGTGAAAAAATCAATTGTGGTTTTGTCGGGCTTACAGTGGGTGTATCTCCTAATATTGATTTTGTTAAAAATACGGATTTAAAAGTCAATCGGGGTATAGTGGTTAACGAATTTTTAGAAACCAGTGTACCCGACGTATATGCTATTGGCGATTGTGTCGAAATTGAAAAACCACAACCTGGTCGCCGCCCAATAGAAGCCATTTGGTACACTGGTCGTATGATGGGCGAAACGGTGGCTTACACTATTTTAAATAAAAAAATAAAATATAATCCGGGTATTTGGTTCAACTCTGCTAAATTTTTGGACATCGAATATCAAGTTTATGGCGATATTCAAGCACAACTGCCTGATAATCAATCAACTCTGTATTGGGAACATGCTGATGGTAAAAAAGCCATTCGGATTAGTTTTGACAAAAATACTGAGGGGGTAGTCGGGTTTAATCTCATGGGTATCCGCTATCGCCACGAAGTGTGTGAAAAGTGGATAAAGGATAAAACGCCCATTGAAACGGTTCTACAGAACTTAGGTTTAGCCAATTTCGACCCAGAATTTTTCACTGAATATGAAAACGAAATTGTACAGGTGTACAATAAAACTTTTAATAAAAACCTCCAACTAAAAACCAAACGTGGCCTCAGTGCTGCTATTAAATTTTTAAAACAAATAACTCATTGATACCATGCAAACGGAACAAAGTTTATCATTAGCCAACCCCAATCCGATACATACTTCGGGGCTTCAAAAGCTCGGTTTGGCAGCCATCAGCATCAGCGTTTTACTTTTGCTCGTGACGTGGGCAAGTGGTCATGCATTGGGTAACCCCTCAGTAATGTTGGCACTTGTATTCAGTTTAGCCATTTTAGGCACTTTTTTATATGTCCGTGAAGAATATTTAAACAAACCAGAAGGCATCAAAAACAACGGCGCATTTTTCAAAAGCCTCACTTACAGAGGCTTGGGCGGTTGGATGTTAGGCATACTTTTGACGGGTTTTTATATCATTTTATATTGGTTTCCGGATAATTTAAAAGGATTGGTTCAATTATTTGACCCCCTCAGTATGTTTTTCACAAATCATGCTGCCGACTCGTGGTTTGTGTATGGCACATTGTACACTTCAAGTGTACTCTTCATGGGCTATAAATTTGCGATGAAATACCGCCACAATCGCTACCAACTCATCCGCACGGCTTCGGTGACGTTTTTCCAATTGGGTTTTTCATTTTTAATACCTTCTTTTTTAAAAATGATGAATGAGCCCGATTATTATTTCTCCTACTTCTGGCCTTTAAAAGATACTTATTTGAAACCGGGTGGGGATACGCACTGGGGTATTAAAAATATAGTTGCTTCTTCATCGCATAATTTGGGTATGTATTTTATTGGTTTTTCAATACTGATGAGCTTTGTGGGCGTACCCATTTTGACCTATTTTTTCGGTAAAAGATGGTATTGTTCATGGGTGTGTGGCTGCGGTGGTTTGGCAGAAACGGCAGGCGACCCATTTCGTCACCTTTCGGATAAAAGCCTTTCCGCTTGGAAATTTGAGCGCTGGATGATACACAGCGTACTGGTTTTTGTAACCGTAACGACGGCACTTTTGTGGGCTAATTCATATATGCAAGGAGCTTTATTGGGCAGCCTTTCAATGGGCTTTTCAAAAACGTACGCCTTTTTAATAGGTTCAATTTTTTCGGGTGTAATCGGTACAGGCTTCTATCCGATACTTGGTAGCCGCTCTTGGTGTCGTTTTGGATGCCCACAAGCAGCTATTTTAGGAATTTTTCAAAGAAAAAAATCAAAATTCAGAATCACTACAAATGGTGGTCAATGTATCAGTTGCGGCAATTGTTCGACGTATTGTGAAATGGGTATTGATGTACGTTCGTATGCACAGCAAGGGCAAGATATCGTACGGTCTTCATGTGTCGGTTGTGGTATTTGCTCGGCGGTGTGTCCTCGTGGCGTGTTGAGATTAGAGAATAGTGATTTGGATATTGATACGCGGACAGATGAAAAAAGAGCGATTCATATCACAGATGGCAAGTTCGAGGTAATGTAATAATATAATTTCTTGGCTTATTTAATTATGATTGGGTTCAATTCTGATATTCGGAATTGAGCCCATTTTTATTGAAAATACTGTCCTTAGGACTCCTTCGGAGAGAGGGTGCTAATCTTTAACAAACTCAACTATTTCATCGGTGTCAATCATTTGCATACATTTAAAGTGACCTTTGGGGCATTTGTCATAACCTATTTTTGAACAAGGTCGGCAGCTTAACCCTTTCACTTCTATCATTTCATTTATCGAATTAGAGCCTTCAGGTATGTAGGGATACATGCCAAATTCAGGTATTGTATTGCCCCAAACGGAGATTATATCTTTCCTAAAAGCTGCTGCAATGTGCATCAAACCTGTATCGTGAGTAATGACTTTGTGCGCTTGTTTTACAATCGAAGCTGATTGATTAAGATTGAGTTCGCCGCACAAATCTAAAGCATAACCTATTGATTTCGAGGCAATTAATCCTCCATTTTTCACATCGTCTTTTCCGCCGAGAATAATAATAGGCAATTCAATTTTATTACAAATTTCAATTAATTTTTCAACGGGTAGTCTCTTTGTTGCATGAGCGGCACCAATTACTAAAGCAATATATTTTCTATCTGAAATATTAAAACTATACTTTACCATTAAGCTATTTATATCAATTTCATCTTCTTTTGGAATAAAATAATCCAAGCCTTCATTATCATTTTTCACACCGAGTGACGCTACAGTTTCAAGATTTCTATCAATAATATGGTTATACGGTAAGCGATTGATTTTCAAATTAACCATCAACCATTTTTCAATGTTGAGCTTATTGAAACTAAAGGAAGATACTTTTAAAGCCCACTTAATTTGGAAGCTTCTCAAGTTTTTATGAAGGTCAATTATATAATCATATCCTTCCAATTTTAATTGAGGCAATATTTCATTCGCTTCTTTTTCAATGCTCCACACTTTATCCACGTACGGATTGGACAGCAAAATCTTTTCAAAATTTTTCTTCGTCACAAAGTGGATTTCTGCTCCAATCTGTTTTTTCAAACAACGGATTACGGGAGTGGTAAGCACAATATCACCAATAGATGAAAAGCGGATAATCAATATTTTCATACCTCAAAGGTAAACAGTATTGGGTATTTTAAAAATTAGGTTTTTAGTTCAATTTTAGATTACCCTAAAAGTCTATTTATTTGTTGCGAAAAATTATCTAAATTTGTAGGTGAGTAAGCGTATAAAAATAAAAAATGTTATCGTCGGGCTAAAAATGTGCAAAATGCAGAGCGAAGCGGAGAATTTTGTATGTTTTTTAGAACCGACTTAAAAAGATAGCATTGTTTATTTTAGCTCAACTACTTAATTGAACAATTAAAAGATAAATTAATTTTTTTAACTTAAAATTTTATGCTTTCGCAGACTGAGGAAAATTATATAAAAGCCATATTCAAAATAAATGAGAGGGAGGGTAAATCGGCTTCTACTACCGCCATTGCCGCACTTATAAATACTAAGGCAGCCTCTGTAACGGATATGGTCAAGCGGTTGGCAACAAAAGACATTGTGAACTACGAAAAATCTAAAGGCGTGACATTGACTACTGAGGGGGGGCGTTTGGCGACATTACTCATTCGCAAGCACCGTATTTGGGAAGTTTTTTTATGTGAAAAATTGGGCTACACTTGGGATGAGTGCCATGAAATAGCCGAAGAGCTGGAACACATCAACGACGATGAATTGATAAATCGTCTTGAAAAATATTTGGGTAGCCCGAAATTTGACCCTCATGGTGACCCCATACCTGATTCAGCGGGCAATTTCACCTTGCGTGCGCAGGTGCTTTTAAATGAAATGCGGGAAGGAGACTGTGGCGTGGTTGTGGGTGTTCAAGAACATTCTACCCCATTTTTACAATATTTGGATAGACAAATGCTGAATTTAGGTGCTCGCATAGAGGTTTTGGAATTATTTGAATTTGATGAATCCGTGAAATTAAAGTTGAATGGTGAAACGGATTTGATAGTGAGCAGTAGAGTGAGTCAAAATCTTTTTATTAAAAAGATTTAAATTTTACCGCTACACTATTAAAAAATTATAAACGATTAAGTGTAAATAGCTTTGCCTTTAAACAGGCAGAGCTATTTACATTTATAGGAAAACCTCAGTAATATTACCAAAGGATTGGGATTATTCTTAGAAAAATCTATTTTTGCGGTTCAAATACCTAATTGTAACATTTTTGTTATAGTTAATTTCCAGTTTTAAAAAAATATTTCAATGAAAAAAATAACTGCCACCCTATTAACTGCCGCTACTTTATCGTTTTATAATTGTAAAAATAGCACACCTACAAGCACCCCCTCAGTATCTGTGGTATCCACATCGGATAGTACGGCTATGAAAATGATTCCGAATGCTCGAATAGCATTTGTCAATATGGACTCTCTCAAAGAGCAATTCACATATTACAAGCAACAGGAAGCTGCTTTTACGCAAAAAAATAGCACTCTTGTAGCAAGTTCCGAATCAAAAGTGCGTCAATGGCAAATGGACATGCAGGCTTTGCAACAAAAGGCTCAGCAAGGCAATACGCCTCCTGCTCAACTTCAGCAAGAAGAACAATCATTGATGAAACGCCAAGCAGCCATTGCAGAAGAACGGGATAGAAAAGCTAAAGAATTATTTGACGAAACTCAAAAATTCAATGAATCCATTCAAAAAAAATTAACGGGTGTTTTAGCTCAAATCCAAAAAGAAAAAGGCTTTGATTATGTGATGAGCCATGTAGGTGGTGGCGCAAGTCCACTTCTTTATGTCAATGAAAAATTAGACATTACTAAAGAAGTCGTCACTATTTTGAACGCCGCGCAAAAGTAAATCTTGCATGTTTTAGATAAAAAATGGGCTGTACATCGCAACGTACAGCCCATTTTGTTAAGGACAATGTAACCCGTGCCACCGCTTTGAGCAGTGGCACGGTTAATAACCCAAACGGCTTCTTATTTTTTAATAATACTTTCTAAAACGTCTTTTTTGATTTCTACTTTATAAGCAGCAGTCAAGTCTTCCATCCATTTCTTTTCAAGAAACTCTTGATAATTAGCCACTACGAAGCCTCTCGCTTCTTTTAAAGTTTTAGTAGTAGCAGGCATTAATTTATCGATTTTAGTAAATTGCCATACTTTATCCGTTGGATTTTGCTCTGATTTACTCATTGCGCCTGCTTTCCAACCAAGGGCATCCGCTGTTTTATTTTTTCCTTTTTCAACGATGTCCGCACTAAATGAGACAACATCTTTCTTTTTGTTAAACTTCTTTAAGACATCTTGGCTTGAATGCTTTTCAGCATACGTCCGAATATTTTCTAATTCAGCCTTAGCGGAATCAAAGACCGAATAAGTAACCAGTTGAGCGCGTTCAGCCCACATATATTTGTCCTTACGCGTACTATGGAACTTTTCAAGACCTACGCTATCCTGCGAAGCTTTATCCCAAACATTCATTTTTATGGCTTCAAAAAGGAGAATACCTTCTTCATATTCGCGCATCAAATTTTTAAAATCACTGTATTTCACATCCAACTGAGTCTCCTCGTAAGCCAATGCTTTTTCATTCACGAAGTCTTTATACATCGTTTTTATCGCCAAAGAATAATTATCGCGCATATCAGTAATTAAACTCAAGCGGCGATTGGCATTTGTAACGAGATATGCACCAAAATCTTCAACTGTATAGCGATTAGTACCCATATTGAAAAGTTCCGCAGACTTGTTGGCTTCGGGTGATTTCCAAGCAAAAGTTTGAAACGAAGCAGCATCAATTTGGTTAATATATGCCGATAATACTGAGGGGTCTTCCTTGAATTTACTTTCCACCTTGATTCGTTCAATCATTGCTGTCTTAGCCAATTCAAAGCGACCATCTTGTTGAATGCGCGATTTTAAGCGATTTTTTACCATATCAAAAGTTTCAGCAGGTTTTCTACTAATTCTTTTAATGATATGCCAACCGATGCTGGATTCTATAACTGGCGTCACATCACCATCTTTTTCTAAAGCAAAAGCCGCATTTTCAAAAGCCAATTCGTAGCGACCAATACCGAAAAATCCTAAATATCCACCTTTTACGGATGAATTACCATCTTCGGATTGTTGCAATGCCATCGTGCCAAAGTCCTTATTCGTTTGTAAAATAGTCCAAAGGCTATCCGCTTTTTGTTTAGCCAAAGGCTGTGGAACACCGTCTTTTACTTTTCGAATCATCACGTGAGCGATTTCCATTTCACCCCGCGCTGGGCGAACGTCATTCACTTTGATGATGTGATAACCAAGTGGAGACCGCACAATTCCTGATGACTGACCAACAGGCGTCGTGTACATGGCAGTTTCCAAGTCGTAAAAACCATCTGGTAATAACGCCGTCAAATATCCGATTAAACCACCATTTTTCTGTGTATTCGGGTCTTGCGAAGCCTCCTTTGCAACAGTTTCAAAAGATTCACCTTTATCTAAGCGGGCTTTTATATTTTTAATGAGATTGTAAAAAGCAGATGTATCTCCTTTTTCTATTTTTATTAAAATGTGGCTAATGCTCACATCTTTTTGAGTGCGTTGAAAGGCTTCTTTTACCAGCTTCTCGGTTACTTCCTTATCCGTTAAATAACTATCGGCTAATTGGCGTCTGTACCCCAAGAGTTCTTCTTGCAATGCTGGGATGGTATCTAATTTCATATCCTTAGCCCGCGCCACCTTCATTTTGAATTTGGTGTACAAGTCAAGATATTCGTCAACTGAGGCTTTGCTGTAATCAGCCTTATTGCCGTTGGTTTTTGAGTAGATATAATTGAACTCTGATAAATGAACAGGTACTTTGTTGACAGAAAAAAGAACGGGGTCATTCTGTGCAAAAGATGAGAAAGTGGAGACAATAAATAATAATAAAATAAACTTCTTTTTCATATTTCTAACTTTAAAAAAATGTTTTTAAGTGAAATGAGACGTTTTAATCTATTAAAAAAGGTCAATTAGCCTCAATAAATAGAGCAAATTGTTAAATAATTTCTGAACGACTAATTAACGCATTTTAAAAATAAAAATTTTTAGATGGTCTGCAAAACTACTACAATCATTTGAAAAAATCTATCGGTATTAAAACAGTATAATATATCTATTTATTTGTCTGATACTGAGGGGGTGTTGATTATTACGTAAAATGCTTTTAAAAGTCTATATTTTTAATAAAAAAGCCTTTGAAATTATTAAAATTCCAAAGGCTTTGAATGAGAATGATATTTTTTAAACCGCTACTGAAGCCGCATACAATGGGAATCTTTCCATGAAAGCGTTCACTTCTCCTTGTATGTGCGATGTGACTTCTGGATTATTGATATTTGAGATAATGGCATCAATCCAATTAACCACTTGCACGCAATCCGTTTCCATAAAACCCCGAGTTGTGATAGCGGGCGTGCCAATGCGAATGCCCGAAGTAATCATAGGTGATTGAGTATCAAATGGTACTGCATTTTTATTGATTGTAATATCAGCATGTTCAAGGGTTTCTTGAGCTTGCTTACCCGTCACGTTTTTATTGCGCAAATCAATCAACATCAAGTGGTTATCAGTACCACCTGAAATAATATTATAGCCTTTTGATACAAATGCTTTAGCCATAGCCTGAGCATTTTTTACTACTTGTTGACCATATATTTTGAATTCAGGCTGTAAACACTCATAGAATGCGATGGCTTTAGCGGCAATAACGTGCTCCAAAGGGCCTCCTTGCATACCAGGGAAAACACCTGAATCCAAGATAGTGGACATTTTAATGATAGTACCTTTAGCGGTGGTGCGACCAAATGGATTTTCGAAGTTTTTACCCATCATGATGATACCACCACGAGGGCCCCTCAGTGTTTTATGCGTTGTGGAGGTAACTATATGGCAATGCTCCATTGGTGAATTCAATATACCTGCTGCAATCAAGCCCGCAGGGTGTGCAATATCCGCTAAAAGGAGAGCCCCTACTTTATCGGCAATCTGGCGGAAGCGGGCATAATCCCAATCGCGCGCATATGCGGATGCACCACATATGATGAGTTTCAGTTGTTCTTTTATGGCAGTTGCTTCTACTTTGTCCATATCAATCAACCCCGTCGCCTCTTCAACACCATAAAAAGAAGCTTTAAAATGCTTACCTGAAAAATTGACTGGCGAGCCATGCGATAAGTGACCACCATGCGCCAAATTAAAACCCAAAATGGCATCTCCTGGCTTCAAACACGCTAAAAATACCGCAGCATTGGCTTGTGCGCCCGAATGGGGTTGAACATTAGCATATTCAGCACCAAAAAGCTCTTTCAAACGGTCTATTGCTAATTGTTCTATTTCATCCACAACGTCACAGCCGCCATAATAACGCTTACCGGGGTAGCCTTCAGCGTATTTGTTTGTCAAGCAGCTGCCCATTGCATCAATGACTTCTTGGCTCGTAAAGTTCTCAGAAGCTATCAATTCAATGCCTTTGCGTTGGCGTTCAAGCTCTCTCTGAATGAGTTGAGGAATAAGAGTATCTTTTTTCATTTTAAAACGAGTATTTTATCTGAATATTAATTGATTTAAAATAGCAATAAATGCCCTTTGAGGCTGCAAAGATACATAAAAGGCTAATTTCGTAGGTATGATTATTGGGTTTTAGTTTAAAACATCTGTGTTAAAAACTGCAACTTTGTATTTTGCATAAAATCTTTGTCCTTTTAAAAGGTATTGTTTTAACACACTTATTTAAGTTTTTATCGAAAATATAGATTTTGTGAACTGTTCAATAACAAACTCGGTTTAAAAGTCGTTACATTTGCAGGTTTTACAATACCATTATAAAATGGTTAAGTAGGCGTAAAGAAATAGACGCTGCTATCGTCGGGCTAAAAATCACGTAAAATGCGAAGCAAAGCGGAGTATTTTGCGTGATTTTTAGAGCCGACTTAAAAAGATAGCAGCGTTTATTTTAGCCCAACTACTTATTAACTTACATATTTAAAAAGTCATGAAAAAAGAAATCTTATTTAGTTGTTTTGTCCTGCTTCTCTTTTCTGCTTGTTCAAGCTCCAAGAGCACCAATAAAGGAGAATCTGATGCTATGAATACTGTAAAAACTACTCAAAGCCCCGTTTCCAACCGTCCCCAAAAGATGGCCGAGACTGAAAAAAGCCCAGAGCAAAGAGCAATAGAACAGAAAGAAACTAAACCCGCAATGCCCGCAAAAGTTCAAACCAGTAAAGCAAAAACTTTTGAAGCGGCCCCCTCAGTACCTGATTCACTTTAAGGAGATATCACAGATAAATTTAGATTATAAACATTAAAATAAGCCTAAGAAATGAAAAAAACGCTTTCCGCGTTCTTGTTTGTCGCCGTTCTTTTTAGCGGATGTACTGCCACAAAGGGAACATCAAAAGATAAAGATAAATCAGTAGCCGCTGTTATGCCTGCGCCACCTCAGCCACCGCCGCCGCCAGCAGTAGTTGAAGATACTACATCAGTTGGCATGGAAGATAATGTAGCAGGTATCAAAGATCAACCTGATACGCTCCCTGTTTATAGAGCTACTGCAAAAATAGACAACGATATTATCCATACAAAACTGGATGTCCGTTTTGATTGGGCAAAAAAGCATGTTTTAGGAAAAGCCTGGATAACTGCGAAGCCTTATTTTTATCCAATGAGTAATATTGAGTTGGATGCTAAAGGCTTTGATATTGTGAAAGTCACAATGGATGGCTCGAATACGCCATTGAAATATACTTATGCAAACGATAGATTGAATATTGCTCTCGATAAAACATACGCAAGAACTGAAAAATATACATTGTATATTGAATATGTTGCTAAGCCTGATGAAGCGCCTGTAGGTGGTAGCGAAGCCATTACAAGCGATAAAGGCTTATTTTTTATTAATCCTGACGGCAGTGAGCCTGATAAACCTAAGCAAATATGGACGCAAGGCGAAACCGAAAGCAACAGCAAATGGTTCCCTACATTCGATAAGCCGAATGAAAAGATGACGAGTGAAATTTATATGACTGTCGAGAACAAGTATAAAACACTCTCCAATGGTCTATTGAAAGACTCAAAAACAAATGCAGATGGTTCTCGCACTGACCACTGGCTTATGGATATGCCTCACTCACCATATTTAGTGATGATGGCAATCGGCGAATTTGAGGTAGAAACTGAAAAATGGAAAGGAAAAGACATTATGTATTACGTAGAGCCCAAATACAAAGGCTTAGGTAAGGTAATCTACAAAAACGTACCTGAGATTTTGGATTTTTTCAGTACCCGTTTAGGCGTTCCTTATCCATGGCAGAAACTGGCTCATATAGCCGTGAGGGATTATGTTTCCGGTGCAATGGAAAATACAACGGCGATTATTTACGGTGAATTTATGAACGGAACTGCGCGTGAATTGATTGATAAAGACTATAATGAAATAGTTGTCGCACATGAAATGTTCCACCATTGGTTTGGTGACTTGGTCACTGCCGAAAGCTGGTCAAACCTAACTGTTAATGAATCTTTTGCCGATTATAGTGAATCTCTTTGGCTGGAGCACAAATACGGAATGGACGCCGCAGATTACCATCGCCGCGAAGTAGCCGATGGTTATTATGGTCAAGCGGAACAAAAAATGCATTCTTTAGTTGATTTCCAATATGGAAATCGTGAAGAAATGTTTGATGCCCATAGCTACAATAAAGGTGGGTGTATTTTACATATGTTGCGCAATTACATGGGTGACGAAGCATTTTTCGAAGGCTTAAAAAAATATTTAACTGATAATCAATTCGCAACTGGTGAGTCTCACCAATTGCGTTTAGCCCTTGAATCCGTTGGTGGTGAAGATCTAAGTTGGTTTTTTAATCAATGGTATTTCC
>JANMYC010000746.1:0-1602 GCA_031381715.1 Saprospiraceae bacterium | reverse complement strand
TTAATGACTTCATCGTGTCCGTGCATCTCAATCACATCCCGCAATGGTTTGCCATTGATTTCGAGATTCTCCATCATCACGCTTCTTGTTTCTTCAAAAGTCAAAGTACCGCCTTCCATTTTATTGGAATGATAATTCCATTCAAGCCGCAATTTGTAGTTGATTTTTTGCAAATGGTCATTGGGAATGGGATGTAAATTATCCAATTCCTGTTTCAAAATCTCTATTTTTTCTAAAATATCTGATAATGGCATAACCGCTTTTTTTACAAATGTACAAATAAAACACAAGCCGAAAAACGTTTTACGGCTTTTCGGCTTGTGTTTAATCCATTATAAGCTATCAATCTTTTTTAAAAATATCATTAACTGAAATCTCAAAATCGGGAATAACTGGGGCGGCACTGCATATATCATCTGCTCTTAAAATCGCTATTTGAGACATAGATTTGAAAACATAAACCATTTGTTGTTTCGGGAAAATATGCCATAATATTTTAACTCCTGCCTTGAAATATTCTAAAACTTTATCATTAACGATATTGATGGGGTCATAAGTAGAGATAACCTCAATCACAAATCTTGGAATACTCTCCATTTCATCAGCTCCTTCCATAATTTGCTCCTTTGTTAAAAAGCATAAATCAGGTTTGCGCCACTGGGTTTCAGAAGTCCAAATTTCTACTTCTTGGGATAAAAAACCTTTTTGAGTATATGCTTTTGTTTCAGAAAACCTCCGAATTAGATTTTGAGCAATATATTGTTCCTTGATTTTCATAGTTTCGGTTTTCTCAATGATGCCATTATTGTATTCGTATTTCACGCCAGAAACGGCATTTTCTCCTGGGGCAATGTACTTTTTATAAAAAACTTGAAAAGAAACACGACGCGATTCTGCCGTTTTCGGTTTCGAGAATTTTGCTTCGATATTATTAGCTATATGAGTCATTTTCTATTTTTTCAACACAAATATAACGTTTAATTTTTTGAAAAGTCAAATTCAATGGTAATATTGAGTACCTTTTCCTGTTTCAAAATTATATAGAACCTCTAAAAACAAAACCCGAAAAGCCAAATCCAGCTTTTCGGGTCGTTTACATCAGATATACTGAGGGGAGTACATTTTAAGCCAAAAGATATATTAATAAAAGAATCGAACTAAACAAATTGAATAAAAGTCCCAATCCACTTAGTTTGGGCGCATCTTCAAAAATCATTCCTGCAATACTTAAGATTAGACCAATTAACCCGAGTATTAATCCAATAGCAGAATATGGAGTGCCTAAAAGGATAAAAAAGATGCTAATAACACCAAAACCTATTGAAATTCTGCTTAAAATTGTGCTTCCTCTATCTTCTTCAAAGTTTTGATGACGCTTTTTAAAAAGTCTTTTTTCAATGCGTTTTTCGACAAATTACGTGATTTTATTTTGTTTTTTGGCGGAGAAGCTTTGTGGAAAGGTTTTATTTGCTGGATTTTTACTCACAATTGCCTTTGTACTGAGGGGGACAAAAAGCAAAAAAGCATCAATAGCCAATGCGTGCAAAAGGGTTTGATTTTAAATAGCATTTTAAGTATTGTTTTATAAATTATTGAATTGTG
>JANMYC010000744.1:0-1610 GCA_031381715.1 Saprospiraceae bacterium | reverse complement strand
AGTTGGGAATAGTTTTGACAGTGTATTCGAAGAATTTACAAGAAAATTATTTCACAATATTATATCAGTTCATGAAAAAGAATCTTACATTTTACTTATCGGCTTACGTATTTCTAATATTTACTTCCCAATCGCTCTTTTCTCAAAGTTTCAAATATTTGGGCACTTTTGCTACTTCGGGACGACCGAATTACTTAGCACCGAGCGATGTAGTTTCCACGGCTTTGAGCCGCAGAATATCTCTTTCATTGCCTGAAAGTTACCCCGTCCCGCAGTATCATCCTGAATATTTATCTGTTGGAAACACCACTGATGTAAAATTGCAAGATACTACTGATGTGTGGATTACATTCGTGGATGAAGGAGCCGGTTATAAAAACACCTTGGGTTTTTATACATATAGCCTTAGCGCACCGCCAACCAAAGCCCCTAAAATCAATGAAATCACGATTGTTTTTCCGAATATCTCCGCAGATGATGGAACGTTGAAGAAAGGTGACAAAGTGTTTTTAGGTCGTTTTCCTAAAAATACAGGAGTTGGTTTTGTGCTGATTGCTAACGCTTTTGATAAAGGAACCATTGTTACTAAAAATAAATACTTTTTTTACTCTAATTCTAATTTCAATCCTGAATCAGACCCCACTAAACGCCAACACAGCGTTTTATTGCGGGATTCATCAGGGCTTTTGATAATCGGTTTTGAAGATTTACCGCGCAATACAAGCGGTGGCGATAATGATTTCAACGACGCTGTTTTTTATGTTACAGCTAAGCCGGTTACTGCTTTAGTCGGCACTACGCCTTTGACAGTAGGAACGCCGACGACTATTTCATCGGGCAATACAGGTGGACTTGAAAGTGATGGTTGCTTGGCTACGGCTATCGCAGCGCGTAATTTTAATAGGGTGAAGTCCCCCTCAGTATCCGCCTCTGGAAAAACGATTTCTTTTGAAAATCTGGATGATTTGAAGCCCTTTATTGCACCTCAAAAAGGAACTTTGGACACGCGAGGTGACATTGATTTAGAGCAATTTATACCACAGCAGCCTTTCTTTGAGCCTGCTTCGGCGCGTATTTCAACGCCAAAGGATTTGATTGGTATCACGAACGCTCAAAAAGTGCTTTCAGTGGATTATTTTGATGATGTTACTCAAGAGCGCGTGGCGGCTGTGTTGACTACTAAAACCCAAAATAAGGTATATGACCACA
This sequence comes from Saprospiraceae bacterium, assembly GCA_031381715.1. Lineage (GTDB taxonomy): Bacteria > Bacteroidota > Bacteroidia > Chitinophagales > Saprospiraceae > JAAFJT01. Next base: position 401 of record JANMYC010000744.1, on the reverse strand, counting down.
CAAAAGTTATTTGCGACCGCTTGATTGGCTCCACTTTATTGTACACCGAAACGATGATGATAGATGATATGCCTTTTATTCGCTCAGTTTTACAGCGTGAAAATGGGGCATTTGAATACAATATCAGCTTTGCGGTGGCTAAAGAAAATGATAATACGGTGACGGTTTTGAGCCGTTGGTCAATAGATGAATATCCTTCTAAATCTGAATTTTGGAATTTTCAAGTGTGGGCAGAAGCGCCGCATCTTTCACAAAAGCTGGTAGAGGAGGTTTTATTAAAATTTAAGGAGCAGTATTTGAATGTAAAAGGTTCGGATATGCCGCAAGTTCCGCAAGTGTATGTTAAAAAAGGCTTTTACGATAATGGCGTGTTGACACTTACGGTCAATAACCCATTGAAC
>JANMYC010000682.1:0-1604 GCA_031381715.1 Saprospiraceae bacterium | reverse complement strand
TTCAAATTACCGATGATGCTGGCACTAAATTCTCCTTGAATATCCTGCTTGCCATCGCTGTTTTTATCTTTGTAAGAGATAAAATGCAACTCATAATCGCCTGATTCTAAGAAATGGAGTTCGTAAGCTCCGTTGGTAACTACACTACTTGTTACGGCATTTCTAAATTCTACACTTGAAGTACCTTGTCCTTGCATCTCAGTGGATTTGGTGTAAGTACCTTTTTTATAGGCATATACAACCACTTTGTCGCTTGATGTAACAGCACTATTTGTAGCCGTACCCTTGATAACACCTGATTCTGATTTCTGAACTACGCGAACACCACTTGTCAATTCGCTGTTGCTCACAAATTTGTAACCGCTTGTACCATCATAAACGATGGTTTTACGAAGGTCGAAATCCATTACAGCGGATGAGCTTTGGTCTGCTGATGACTTGAATTGTCCGGTCAAGGTAATTTCTGTCGTAGTGGCAGCTGAGGCAATGGCTTTTTTGTCGCCAGTTTTTGTTAAAATATAACATCCTGGTGTGTTACCGCTTTGGTCTTTAGCATTGTCAAGCACGAGGGTTACATTGCTGTAAGTTCCCGCTGCAAGATTGGTGTAACCCAATGCTTTTGTTTCACCTCTTTGGTAAGCTGCAATGTCGAATGTCGCTTTTCCGCTAAAATTGGAGATAGATTTACCATCTACTTTTATGTCAGCGACAGTTACGAAAACGCCTTGAACTGAAGCGTCATCAAAAGGGGCATCCGTAACTTCAAAGTTGACGGTACCGGGTGAAGTAGAAGAATCATCCTTTCCGCATGAAGCAAGTGAAAGTGATAAAACTGAAAAAATAAATAAACGGGTGATTTCTGATCTAAAACGCATTTTTACAATTTTTAAATGATTGGAAATATAATTTGTTAAAAAATCTAAACTCAGATGTATGTATCCGAAAACCTATTTTGAAACTTTTAAAAATGCCATTAAATTTCAAACAGGTTTTCGGATAGTTTTAGGTATTAGCTTTTATTGGATTTTATTTGGTTGAGAATCGATATTATTCACATATCAAATTCTCGAACCACGAATAAAATTGAGTAATAAACTCACAACCGCGAGAACTAAGAGGATGTGAATTAGTCCGCCTGCGCTATATCCCACAACGCCTACAACCCAACCTATTACTAAAATAACTGCTATCAAATACAATAATCGATTCATGATTTAAAGTTTTTAGATGAAAAATATGATTTCGTTTTCTTAAGATATTTTATATACTAAAAAAATATGACCATGGGTATTTAAACAAAAATTGGGGAACGAATTCCCCAATGTGTTGTAAAAATGTGCAATAATAAGGACAAAACGGTGCAGATAAACGGGCTATTATTTCAGCCCAATTACCTAATATTCGATGTAATTACTTAGCGATAAAGTCGCTTACGCTCCGTTTAGCCACTGATTACACTGAAACCGACTGATTTTACACTGATTTTTTAAAAAAAGGTCGGTAACAATTTAAGGGGTAAAATACTGAGGGGTAGGTGTCAGACGCTTTAAAAGCGTCTGACACCTGAAAAATCTTCAAATTTTTAATGCCATCACAAAAATTGT
>JANMYC010000674.1:0-11480 GCA_031381715.1 Saprospiraceae bacterium | reverse complement strand
ATTTTAGACTTATGAAAAAAATCTTTATTTTATTTTTTATGGCATTATTTGCCTTTAATGCCCAATCTCAAAGCGTAATCGGCACTTGGCGCAGCGTTGATGATAACACTGGCGAATCCAAATCGCAAGTGCAACTGTACCAAGAGAATGGCAAAATGTACGGAAAAATTAACAAATTTTTAAGACCCAATACCGACCCGAATCGCATTTGCGAAAAATGCACTGACTGGCGCAAAGGTCAAAAAATCATGCAAATGATGATTGTCCGGGATATGGTATTGAGTGGTAGCACCTATAAAAATGGTAAAATTCTCGACCCTGAAAATGGAAAAGAATACAGCTGCTCAATGTGGATTGAAAATAGCAAACCCAACGAGTTGAAAGTAAGAGGTTGGATAGGCCCATTTTACCGCACTCAAACATGGTATCGTGTTGAATAATACTGAAAAAAGTTAAAAAAATAAAAAGCTCGAATATCTCTCAAAGCAGATATTCGGGCTTTTTTCAGCCAAAAACACCTAAAAATATGTCGTTTCGCGAATTATTTAAATAAATTTCAATTTTTTTTCAATAATTTACCATTTAAAACAATAAAAAATTGTTAATGGCTGTTTTTATACAGTATTAATGAAAAAAATATTTCTTCACTAAAAACCCAATATTGTGCATGGAAGAACTCTCTACAAAACAAAATAACATTATTAGATCTCTCTACAATGAAACTTCAATAAACGAAGAACGGACTTTACAAAACCTACTATCGTTTGATATGGAACTTCAAGAAGAGTTTGCAATGCTTAAAGAAGCTAAAATGGCGCTCCCAAAAGCACTTTTCAATCCTTCTAACTCTGTTTTAGACAATATTCTATGCCATAGCCGCTCTACGGCGACTGAGCATTATTGCTAATCTGAAACGGACTTAAAGTAAGAGACTAAACCAAATCAAAAAGCAAACGTAAAGAAGCCTTCGATTGATAAATGCAATCGAAGGCTTCTTGCTTTTAAAGCATTTTTATAGATTTGCGGAGAATATTGCATAATGTTAAAATGAGTAAAAAATGAAGCAAATCATCTTATTTTTGTTCCTAATTTCACTATCAACTATCAGTTGTCGTGAAAAAAAGCCTGACCCTAATAAAGAGACGGAATACCACATTTATCCTACTTCAACACAAGCAGAAATAGATAAAATTAAAAAAGCCTTGGATGCCGAGAATGTCCTCATGGAATTACCCATGCTTCAGAGGGATGACCAAGGTAAAATCCAGTTCATCAGATGCTGGGTTTATAGCAATATCAGCTGGCATAAAAGTGCTTGCGAATCATCAGACGGGTCAGGTTTCAAGGATTTGAGAATCCGGCACAGTAAAAATGATTTGCAATGTTCAATTAGATAAGCCCACTCGGTTTGGAGGTAGGCCCCCCTCAGTATTTTTGAGTTTTTAACGCCTACATAGATTGAAATTATATTAGTTTTACCGCTTATTTTAAAAAAGCACCTTTATATGAATCTGAATCAAATTCCTAAAATTAAGCACTTAGATAGCAATAATTTTTTCCTCATTGCAGGCCCTTGCGCCATCGAAAGTAAGGACTTAGCCTTTGAAATAGCCGAAAGGGTTTCTAAAATTTGTGAAAACTTAGAAATTCCCTACGTTTTTAAAGGGTCTTATCGAAAAGCCAATCGTTCACGGATTGATTCTTTTTCAGGCATTGGCGACGAAAAAGCACTCACTATTTTAAAACAAGTGGCTGAAAAATACAATTTACCCACTACTACCGATATTCACGCCGACGAAGAAGCGGCTATGGCTGCCGAATACGTGGATATTCTCCAAATCCCCGCTTTCCTTTGCCGCCAAACGAGCCTTTTAGTGGCAGCCGCAAAGACGGGCAAAGTCGTAAATATTAAAAAAGGGCAATTCGCTTCCAGTGAAACCATGGGGCACGCACTACAAAAGGTGATAGATAGCGGAAATACGCAGGTAATGCTGACTGAAAGGGGTAATACTTTCGGTTATCAAGATTTGGTGGTGGATTACAGAAATATCCCTGAAATGCAGCAATTAGGCGCTACAGTAGTGATGGATTGTACCCATTCACTTCAACAACCCAATTCTAAAACGGGCGTAACGGGCGGAAAACCAGCTTTGATTGAAACGATTGCCCGAGCTGCCATAGCAGTAGGCGTTGACGGTCTTTTTATTGAAACTCATCCGAACCCCTCAGTAGCGAAGAGCGATGGCGCCAATATGTTGCCTTTAGATAAGCTTGAAGCCCTTTTAGAGCGTTTGGTAAAAATAAGAAAGGCGATTATTTGATTTCAAATTCCAAGATTTCAGATTTCAGATTTCAGATTCCAAATTTCAGATTCCTTAATATAAAAACGTTTTCATTTATTCGACTTTCTGGAATTTGGAATCTGAAATTTGAAATCTGAAATTTGGAATCTGAAATCACACCCGACCTCTAATTCTCATTTCATTGAATCTTTGTTGGGCTTGTTGTATGCGGGGTAAATCAACAGTGTAATCAATGATATTCCACACGATTATTCTATCGTTATCTCCCCACTCTACGCGCATGAATGAGCAATCATATATACCTTCTAAAAAGTTAGTTACCGACCCAATCCGCGGTAAAAAAATCTCCGGGCTGCTCAATTCAAGTGATTGCAGAACGGGGAAAAAGCTTTCAAGAAATTGAGACCACTCAGTAGCGGGGCGGTGTTTGAGTTGAAGTGTCGAAAAAACAGTGTCAGTACTCTCCAATATATAACCCTGCCAATCCATGAGGATTTGCTGGTGAGTTGTATTTTTTTGTGATGCTTGATTTTGGTATTGGCTGTTAGACATTCGGATTCTTTTGTAAAAGTCGTTTTCCTAATTCATAAAATAATTCATCCACATTCTCGCCTGTCTTCGCACTCGTCGCATAATCAAACGGTAAAGATAGTTCTTGTCGGATACTTTCTAATTGTTCATCCGTTACTAAGTCACGCTTATTGGCTACTATTACAATCGTTCCAAAAGGTAATAAATCTTTTAGAAATTGAATATCAGTTTCAAGATTATTAAAAGTTAGTGGGCGGGATAAATCCATAACATAAATAATACCACTCGCGCCTAAGAAATAGGACGTCGGCACCTTATCTTGAGTAACTTCTCCTGCAATGTCCCAAATCATCATAGAGATATTCTCATCATCTACTTTGATAACTTTATTATTGACTTTTACCCCAATGGTAGTCAAATACTTATCACTGAATTGTTGATTGATAAAACGGTTGAAAAGTGAGGTTTTACCTACTCCAAAACTACCCGTCAAAATCACTTTTTTACTTATCATGTTATTTTGTTCTAATTAACCTTCGGTTTCAATCTTATAGATTGCATGCTGTTGCGCTGTGTAACAATAAAATGTTCTTCCAGTTCTTGTGAAATTTTGTTTTGCACTTCTTCATTAATATCATCAATCCTTAGAGAATCCGTTTTTTCAATAAAATCTAAAACCTGCCCTCTTAATCTTTCTGATTCTACGGATGAGACAGAACCACTTAAAGCCATTGCAAAATAATAAAACGGATAAGTCTGAATTAATATCCTGTAAGTGCCATATTGAATCATTTCAAGGTCTTCGTTTTCACGCTCAAAAGCATCTTCCACAAAAGACTTGATAGCTGTCAACATACCCGCTACGACATCCCTATTTACTGAGGGGTATAGAGCTGCACTGCCCAACATCAAACCCGTATCTTTTTGAATAACAAAAATCTCCTCAAGAATCGGCACATCCAGGGAAGCCAACATCAAATCAGCACTATCAATGCCTAATATACGGTTTCGCAAGTGCCTAACCATGCCTTGACGAGAAAAAATAAAATTAATCCGCGCATCAATACTCTCTTTCAATTGTTGAAATTGCAAATTGATGTACTTATTAATCATTTTACCCATCACAGGATACACCACATCCAATATTTCTTGCTGCGAATCCTTAAGCTTTTGCTCAATGATTCGATTGACGATGCTCGAATATTCTTTAGGAAAATTATGCCGTAAAAACGTCATGTGCTCTTCAATAATCGGGTTGACTTTACCTGACAATAAAGATTTATCATTGATGATTTGCTGAAGTTCCATCAAAGTACTTCTATCCTCCTTGAGAAGTATCTCGCGAAGTTGGCTCATCAACAACATTTCATTATTGGTATTAGGTACACCCGTATCGTTGCTCATAATTTTACTCTACTAATTTTTTACTCATTTCCACAAGCAATTCTGACATTTTAGCTTTGTCATTTCTGCTCATATTTTTCATTTGAGTATCTAATTTTTCAACATTTTGATTCAATAATTGAGTAAGGCTCTCAAAACGATTATTCATCTCCTTCGTTAATGCCTCAAAACGAGCATTCATATCTCTCTCAAGCGCGTCAAAACGTTGCTTAGTTGATTCGTCAGTGTCCGTAAAGCGTTGTTCATATTCAATCACTTTAGGCCCCATAATAATTTCACGGAGCATTGACATATCTCCGAACATACCCATAGGATTATTTGCGGGGGTTGTTTCTTCTTTTTTTGACATAATTCAATATATTTAATTATTAATCTTAATATTTGTAAAAGAATAATTAGCCTATTTTACCCTAAAAACCTGCGAAAATATTAAATATAAACTCAATAACAAAACATACTCTCACTTACAATATTTTTTAGGCAAAATAAACTTAATTTTGTGCAAAATAAAAGTATTATGAATTTAATTTACGTATTTCATTAACACTTTTCGGTAGGCTATTTCCCAAATTCGTTTTCTTAAAAAAGGCAAACTAAGTAAGTCCTCTATTTTAAAGCCAACTTTTAACTCTTGACATTTGCTATGTTTAACAAAGTTTTATTCTATTCTAATAAAAATTCTGAAAGGCTTCAATACACCATAAAGCTCGTATTCTCAGATATTTTAGGTTTGGACGTATTTTTTACACAAAGTAGCCAAATTTTTATGTCTTCTTCCTTGCCTAAAATAAATTACAGTGACAATGCTTTCACTGAAGAAGATATATTTATTAAAAGCAATATTTTACTCTTTGAAAGCCATATAATTAAACGTGATTTTGAAAAAGAGTTTCAAGATTTTGACATCTTTTCTAAAATTTTCATCTTGGTTAGTCGCTATGAAGAGTACACAGCCCCCCCCTCAGTATTTGACACCCACGAGCGTTTCACAGCGCAAGCAAGTTTTTCAACCAAGTTAGGTATTTTAAAAATCCCCGTAGTGAACCAATGGGCGTTAAAAATAGGTGAGCAATTAAAAGCAAAATTTCCGGAGTTAAAAATATCCCCCCCTCAGTATCAAGTGCAATTGACCTACGATATTGACCAAGCGTGGGCATTTAAAAATAAAGGATTCTTGAGAAATATTGGTGGCTTATTAAAAGATGTATTAAAACTAAAGTTTAAAAGCGTTTTTACTCGTTTAAAAGTATTAATCAACATTAATAATGACCCTGAATTCACCTTCGACTACATTGAAAAATTGCACAAAAAGCATGAAAACAAGGTACTCAACCCAATATTTTTTTGGCTTTTAGCCGATTTGGGTGAGCACGACAAAAATATAGAGTGGACAAATAATAGCCTTCAGAGGCTCATTCGGCGATTGGCGAAGAAGCATCCCGTCGGCATTCATCCGTCCTATGCATCTAATGCAGATGACGCTATTTTAAAAAAAGAAATTGGAAGATTGAATAAAATACTGCCCGATACTGTCCATAAGGACTACCTCGGACAGGGGCCTGTTACCAAAAGCCGTCAACATTATTTAAAATTACGCTTCCCGACTACATATCAGCGATTAATTCAAGCTGGCATCACGGATGATTATTCGATGGGCTATTCCGATGATATAGGCTTTAGAGCAGGGATTGCTACGCCTTTTTATTGGTATGACCTTGAAAATGAACGTGCTACTACCCTACGCATCCATTCTTTTCAAGTCATGGAAGTCACTTTGAATGAATATTTGCACCTTTCGCCCGATGAAGCGATTGAGCGAGTAAAACCCATTATTGAATCCATAAAAGCAGTAGGTGGAACATTTACGACACTTTGGCATAATTCGACCTTGACAGATAATGAATCTGGTCAGCCGTCTGAAAGAGGATACGAGGGATGGAGAAAAGTTTATGAAGAGATAATTGAATCAGCGATTTTATAGAACCACAGATTATTTTCCTATAATATTTTCAAAATTTTTCACCATTAATATCGTCTCTTTACCATTGACCTTTGCCAATAATTTGCCTTTATAAAAAATAGATTTTTCGGGAGTATCTATCATAACTTCAACGGCTGCCTCATCTCTCTCAGCTCGTACGCTTATAGTTTCTCCCGCTGACACTTGCATCACTTGATTGGCATCCAAAAACAAGGGTTTTAGCCTAAAAAGCTTGCCTTTATCGGCTACCTCCATTTGAGCAAGCGCCACGGTACATGATGTTAAAACCCGAAATTGAATGATGTAAAAATCATTCGCCACAATTTTATCGTCTTTATCTGGCAAAATATTACCTCTAAAACCCGTATTGCCAGTCAAACCTTTATAGGGTTGGATATACGTTTTTTGCTGTCCCACCAGTAGCAGTGGCGACAGAATAAAAAACATTAAAATCAAGCTTTTACAATATTTCGGATTCATTCAGTAAGTTCAGGATTATAATTTTGAAATTTCAAAAGATAATTTAACTCCCTAAAATTATTGAGGCAAAATGCTCTCAAAAGTTTTAATCTCCAATTTAGTCAATTTCCCATTCACTTTCAAGGTTAAATAGCCCTCTACCTTCATTTTTTGCTTGGATTCTTTTTTATTTTCATCCATATCGGCTCTTATATAACAAGTTTCACCGGCCGCAAATGTCATTTTAGTAGCGCCATTATCCAATTGAGGTTTCATACTAACGCATTGCCCGTTATTATTGACCGTCAAATCCACAACCTCAATCACACTTTTTTTAAGTACTTTTATGGAAATGGAGTAAAAATCGTGCCCCGTATTCGGTTTGTCCATATCCTCTTTAGGTACGCGACCTCTGTAGCCCGTATTGCTTTTCGAGCATTGTACCATTTCCACATTTTTTTTCTGAGCCGTGCAAGATGCCGACATCATCATAAGCGATATAAGAAAAAAATAAGCCAGCTTGTACTTTACCATTTCGGATATTTTATTTGGATTTTAATTAGACTTTAGTTAAAAAGGGCATTTTTTACGCAATATACTGAGGGGGTATCTAAAGATTTAACCACTCATATACATTTTAAATTAAGACGCAAATATGTCATAACCATAACGCAGAATCATCAAAAAAATGACGAATAAAAATATTTTTCTTACAAAAGTGTTACCCCTCAGTATCGCCATGCGTGAGCCGATTAAACTGCCCACTAAATTAAAAACCGCCATCGGTAAGGCATATTGAAGTAAAATATTACCATGCCACCCAAATACAATTATCGAAGATAGATTGGTGCAGAGGTTCACAATTTTAGCATGAGCCGACGCATTTAAAAAGTCAAAACCCAATATCATAATAAAAGCTAAAATGAGAAAACTCCCCGTTCCGGGACCAAAAAAACCGTCATACAACCCTAAAGCAAAGCCGATTATGACACCATAAGTGATTGATTTTGATTCATTTATTTCTTTGGTTTTCAAACTTCCCAAGTCCTTTTTAATAAAAGTATAAATAGCAACAACCACGAGTAAAACCAATATTAATGGCTTTAAAATTTGGCTATCCAAGTAATTGACAAGGCTCGAACCAATAAAAGACGCTATCAAGGAACTGATGGAAGTAGCAATCAGCATTTTCCATTTGAATTGTACATGCCGAGCATATTGAATCGCCGACATAAACGTCCCAGAAAAAGAAGGAATTTTGCCCGTCCCCAATAATTTAGGGACCGAATATTCTGGCAAGGTCACTAAAAGTGCGGGTAATTGTATCAATCCACCGCCGCCGACGATGGAATCAATGAAACCTGCAAGAAATGCGAAAAAACAGAGAGTGATAATCTGAATCATACTTCAACTTTACGTTATTTTGTGCAAAGTTTGTTTTTTCTTTCGTTTTTATGCAGGATAAAGCACTTTTTATTTAATTTAAAACAAAAAGTGTATATTTTTGATTTTATTTTAACAAAAATTTTTATTAAAAGATGGCTCTATTCTAATTTCCAGTTGCTTTTTAAAATATCTAAAAGCAGCATAGATGCGACATTATTGTAGCCGTGGGTGTAAGCCCACGGTCTCAAAAAAAAGTTGGTTTTAAGCTACGTAGTAGCGACATTGTTAAATTTTATGTAAAAATGTCGCCACTGACGTGGCTTCTGAGCGTTTATTTTCTTTTTCCGTGGGCTTAAGCCCACGGCTACAATAATGTCGCAGCTATGCTGCTTTTAAATTCACAAAGGCAGCTTGAAATCATAATAGAGCTTAAAAGATAATACAAATTTGGAGCTTTTTGAAGAGACATTAAAGGTTTATACATACGCTGTCGTGGTTCTCCCCATCGCTACGCCCAAGCCTTACACCTATCACATACCCGATGAGTTGCGTGAAAAGGTGCAATTTGGTCTGCGGGTAGAAGTTCAATTCGGAGCAGGGCGTGATTTATATTCGGCTTTGGTGATTGAAATAACGGATACAAAACCTGAATATGACACCAAGCCTGTTCTACAAATCATTGATAATGAACCCATTATCACGGATAAGCAACTGCAATTTTGGAAATGGATGGCGTCATATTATGCCTGCACCTTAGGTGAAGTGATGAATGCCGCCTTGCCGACCAATATGAAATTGACGAGTGAGACGCGCATTATTTTGAATCCCGAACATGACCAAAATTTTTCTCAACTCGACGATAAAGAATACCTTGTGGCAGAAGCTTTGACGATACAAAATGAATTGACAATTAAGGATATTCAAAAGATTTTAAATCAAAAAACGGTATATCCCATCGTCAATCGCTTGCTCATGCATGGCATTTTAGAGCTTAAAGAAGAGTTGATGCAGAAGTACAAACCTAAAATGGTGTCGTATATCAAACTCAAAGAACCGTACGCATCTGATACTGAGGGGTATGCTTTGGCAGCTGCTTTTGATTTGGTTAAAAAATCGGACAAGCAAACGAATACACTTTTGGCTTACGCGCAACTGGCTCGTAATCAACCACTTATAAAATGCAGTGATATTTATGAAAAGGCTCAAATTGACATTTCAGTATTAAGGGCATTGGAAAAAAAAGGCATTTTTGAGATATTTGAACAAGAGACCAACCGCACTGCCAGCTACAACGACGAAATTTCGGATGCCCAAGATTTGACAAAACAGCAAGTGGATGCTTTAAAAGGCATTTCAGAAAGTTTTATTACTAAAAACGTTACTTTATTGCATGGTGTGACGGGCTCGGGTAAGACTCGGGTGTATTTGGAGCTGATGAATGAGGCTTTACTGAGGGGTGAGCAGGTGCTGTATTTATTGCCTGAAATTGCCCTTTCACGGCACATCATCACTCGATTGCAAAAGTATTTTGGGGATAATATTGCCATTTATCACTCTCGGCTCAATGGTCAAGAACGGGTGGAATTGTGGCAACAGACTTTAGCGGGTAAGCCCGTGATTTTGGGTGTGCGCTCCAGTTTGTTTTTACCTTTTAAAAATCTGAAATACATCATTGTGGATGAAGAACACGATTCCTCTTTCAAGCAGCATGACCCTAATCCACGCTATAATGCTCGTGATGCGGCAATTTATTTAGCGAATCTATACGGTGCAAAAGTGCTTTTGGGTACGGCTACCCCCTCAGTAGAAACTTATTTTAACGCCCAACAAGGCAAATATGGTTTGGTGGAAATGAATAATCGGGTCGGTGAGATAGCTATGCCTGAGATAATATTGGTGGATAGTCGCGAGGAAATGAAACGCCGAACCATGCAAGGCAACTTTACAAGCCGCCTCATTGATGAGTTAAAAGGGGCTTTGGAGCGGGGCGAACAAGTCATTTTATTTCAAAATCGAAGGGGTTATGCACCTACGATGGAGTGCCCCACCTGCGCTTGGACGAGCGAATGTAAAAACTGTGACGTGACCCTCACCTACCATAAATTTTCGAATTCGCTGAATTGTCATTATTGCGGTTTTCATTCTAAAATACCAAAGGAGTGTCCTGCTTGCGGCTCTAAAACGTTGAATATCAAGGGGTTTGGTACAGAGCGGATTGAAGATGAATTAAAAATACATTTGCCCGATGCTAAAATTGGACGCATGGACTTGGATACTTCACGCTCTAAAACAGCCCATTCAAAAATAATCAATGATTTTGAGGAAAAGCAAATAGAAATTCTCATCGGCACTCAAATGGTGACGAAGGGTTTGGACTTTGAAAATGTAGGTTTGGTAGGTGTTTTGAGTGCGGATAATCTCTTGCATTTTCCCGATTTTAGAGCCACCGAAAGAGCTTTTCAATTGATGATGCAAGTGAGTGGTCGAGCAGGTAGAAAGCATAAAAGAGGGCGGGTGATTATTCAATCTTTTAACGTAAAACACCCCATTTTAAAAGATATTATTGAAAACGATTACCAAACCTTTTTTAAAAGGGAGATTTTAGAGCGTAAAAACTTCATTTATCCCCCATTTTACCGCTTAATCGCGATAAGTTTAAAACATAAAAAACCGGATGTTTTGAAAGATGCTTCCCGCATTTTCACTAAAATTTTAAAGGAAAAATTGGGTAGTCGAGTGAGTGGGCCCGCCGTGCCACAAGTGGAGCGGGTGAACACATATTACCTCTTAGACTATTTAATTAAAATTGAAAAAGAGGCAAAAACAATCGCTTTGGTAAAAGAAATCATCGCTTTAGCTACTTATGAAATGCAAAATACTGAGGGGTACTCCAATGTGCGGGTGAGTGTGGATGTGGATCCGTATTGATAGGGAAAGTTAAAAATACTGAGGGCGCACGCGTGCGCCCTCAATCAATCTAGAAAAACCCTAATACTATGTTAAATATTTTATCGGCTGCCTTGGGCTAAATATTTTTTAGCATCCGCCTCATAAATTACGGAGGCTTCATCCGTAAAAATAATCAGCCTATCAACAGCATTTTTAAGCTCTCTAATATTGCCCGACCAATTCAAATTTTGGAGAAAATCAATCGCTTTCTCATCAAAATGCTTTTGGCAATCATCCTTGTATTTAACGTAAAATTGTTGTCTAAAAAATTCGATGAGCAATGGAATATCATCCTTACGGTCATCCAATGAAGGCACAATTATCAATAACTGATTCAGGCGATTGCGCAAATCCTCTCTAAAAAGCCCTTTTGCTACTTCTTCTTTTAAATCTTTATTGGTCGCTGCAATTATCCGCGTATTGAAAGGAATCGGGTGCGTGCCTCCCAACCGGATGACTTTCCGGGT